>JAITFE010000056.1 GCA_031281585.1 Bifidobacteriaceae bacterium
GGCCCTCGGCGGAGCGCCCTCGGCCCGCTCGGTGATGTAGAGGCGCTTGAAGAACACCTGGTTCGCCATCCGCCTGGTGTCCGCGTTCGATCGGTCGTAGAGGGCCTGCGGATCGTCGGGACGGCACGATGCCGCATGGCACGGTCGACCGTGGGGAGATCACCTTGCTGTACCCGACGAGTTCCCGTAGCGCCTCGCCGCGGCGGAGAAGGGTTGCCGTCCCAGAGCGGATCAAGAGAGCTTCAAGCCAGTCGAACGCAGTCGACGCTAGCGGTTTTCGAATCGTCAGGTTCTGGCCGCAGTGCGGCTTCCGCCGTTGCCGCCTACTCGCCTGATCTCCTTAGCTTGCGATTAAACCTTGGTTGGTGTGGTTTTGACGGCTGGGTGGCGGGTTCTGGGGCCGCTGCGTGAGCCTTTGGGTCTGCCTGGTCCGGCGCGGGAGGGTTTCGGCGGTCTGGCCGGGGTGCCGAGTTGCCGGGCTAGTTGGCCGAAACCCCTTCGGACTCGCCCGGGGGTGAGTTTGCCGGGCGGCAGGGGACGTTCCCACGGCAGGCGGCGGTCGGCGACGAGGGGGCGGGCGAGGCGTAGCTGGGTGTAGGCGGCCAGGGTGAGCCAGGTCCAGGTGTCGGCTTGCTCGGGGGTGGCGGTCTTCGGCGTGGTCCATCCGAGGGTGTTCTTCATGAATCGGAACGTGTGTTCTATGTCGAAGCGGTGGAGGTACGCTTTGACGCAGGTTTCCAGGTCGACGCGGTCGGGGTCGGGGGCGCCGATCCACAGCCACAGGGTCTTCTTGGCCCCGCCGGAGGCGCCTTTCGGCAGGTGCTGGACGTCTGCTTTGACGATGGTGGCTTTGATGATCGGGGGTTTGTCCCAGTCGGCCCAGCGGCCCCGGCGGCCGAGTTTGGGGTGCAGGGCGTCCCACGCCCGGGCGTCGACCAGCCCGTAGCTGGCGTCGTGGAAGGCTGTTTGGCGGTCGGGGGAGGGCCAGGTCTCCGGTTGGCGGCAGGCGCGGCGGGCGCCGTGGCGGCGGGGCCGGCCGTTGGCGCCGGGGTTCGGGGCCGGGTCGGCGTGGAACACCCGGTCGTCGCGGACGCGCACGACTACCGCGGCGGGGACGCGGGCGTTGGCGAGTTCCCGGGTGAGCGCCGCCGGGTCGTAGCCGGCGTCCAGCGCGAACACCGGGTCGGGGCCGGGCGGCAGCCGCCGGGCCAGCGCTTTGATCTGCTCGACGGTCGCGGCGACCGGGTCCTGGCCCGGCTGGATGCGGACTTGGTCGACGGGCCGGGTCCACGAGTCGTGCGCCCAGTCCAGGCCGACCGCCACCTGGTAGCACCAGCCGGCGACGATCGGCTGGCCGGCGGAGTGCCTGGACGCCGAGTAGTAGAAGCCGCGGCCGGGCGAGGTCTCGGCGTCGCATTTCGGCCAGGTCGACGCGTCGATCGCGAACGCCCTCGGCGCGCCCGCGGGCAGGCTCCCCGCCAGCAGGTCCCGCGCCCGGTCGCGGTCCACCCGGCAGGCCCGCAGCGCCTTGTACCCCGAGCCGTGCGAGCGGCGGCAGCACGCCTCCAGCGACAGCGCCGGCAGGCAGGCCACCGGCCCGGCGGCGGTCAGCGCCGCGTCGCCCAGCTCGAACGCCGCGTCCCGCCACCCGCCCAGGCAGGCAGGCGTGCCAGCCGTCCCTGAAGTCCCGGAGGGCCGGCAGCCCCCGCGGCGGGGAGGCCTCGACCGGGTTCGGCTCGGCGCTCATAGCGGCTCCTTCCAAGGCGCGGCCGGCTGACCGCCCGCCAGGCGTCGGGCGGGCAGCCGCCCATCTGACAGACAGTTATATATACTGCCTGTCAGCGGGGCGCCAGGCGACACGCCGAGAGCATTGGGGGAGAATCAAAAACATGGAAGCAGACGACGCCCGCGCCGCACGCCACCGCGAACTGGCCGCCCAACTGGCCTCCATCGGCCCGATCGCGACCGGCAGCGTGGTCCGCCGCTACACCCGCTGCGCCAACCCGAACTGCCGCTGCAACGCCGACCCGCCCCTCCCCCACGGCCCCTACTGGCAGTGGACCACCAAGAAAAACGGCAAAACCATCACCCGGCGGCTAACCGAAGACCAAGCCCGCGCCTACCAGCAATGGATCGACAACGACCGCCAACTACGCGCCATCATCAACCAAATGCGCGACCTCACAACCCAAACCCAGGTTTAATCGCAAGCTTAGAGGTCGCGCCAATAGGTTCATGGTTTGCGGTTTGGTCGGGTGTCCCAGCGCCAGGTGGTCCATGCGCGGTGGATGGGTTGGTGGATGAGGATGATGGCGTTGGCGAGGGCTATGTGCGCTTCGATGACGCGGGTGCGGACTTCGGTGCAGGCGAGGAGTTGTTTGAATCCGGGGTTGTGCCAGGAGTTGGCGCGTTCGACGACCCAGCGGGCGTCGGCTTGCGGCGGTGTGCCTTTGGCTGAGATCCGCCCCTCGCGGCCGGGCATGGCGAGCAGGTCCCTGGTTTTGCCGGAGTCGTGGCCGGCGTCCAGTTGGACTGTGATCCGCTCGGGCAGGTTGAACCCGAACCTTCCCAACGTCTCGAGCGTGGGGTAGAGCAGCGGCGAGCCGGGTCGGTTGGCGGGCGCGACCACGACGCCTGGCGGCAGACCGGTCCCGTCCGTCAGCGGGGACCTCCTGGTTCCCTGTTTTCCCCGGTCGGCTGGTGATTTCCCGGCCGCCTCGCCGCCGCGGGGGGCTTTGACGACGCAGCCGCCGACCACGAGACGCGACAAGTCGAGGCCGATCATCCGGTCGAACCCGTCCAAACACAATTGCCCCAGGTCGGCGAACAGCCCCGCCCAGATCCACTCGTCCCGGCGCCGCCGGATCGTGGCGGCCGAGCAAGTCTGGTCGGACGCCTTCGCGTAGGCGATCCCGAACACCAGGACTTGGACCAACTTGCCGAAAACCATCCGGTCGTCCACGCGGGGCCGGTGGGCGCCGAAGGGGTGGTTGTCCGGGCGCGGCGGGATCAACGCGGCGAACTGGTCCCAGATCGGCTCGACGATGGATGATGGAACACCAGGCATGGGCTCTCCCGGGGAAGACGAGCTTGTTTGACAACTGTTCGCCTACCAGGAACCCACGCCCGCGCCACCACAGACACGCCCACAACCCACCTATCGGAGCGACCTCTAAGGCATAATCGAACACAACCGACCGCCACCAATGAGCGGAATTGAAACCCCGAACTGGTCGATTATCTCAGAAGCATCGCGAAACAACCATGATGAAACCTCACCTCCCTGGTAGATGCGCGACCATGCGCAATGAGTCCGGGTGTAGGGAATGCGGCTGATGGCGAGCGGCGTCAATGCCCTAGTGGACCAGTTGGAGGCGGCCGGAGTGGCGTTCGTTCCCGGGCTGTCGTTGGTGGAGCTGCGGGACGCGGAGGAATTGTTCGGTTTCGTGTTCCCACCGGACCTGGCGGAGTTGCTCCGGGCCCGGCTGCCTGACCGGTTGACGCGGCAGGACCGGAACGGCAGCTTTGTGAATTGGCGGCGCTGTCTCCATTCGCGCGAAGCCGAGAAGGAGGCGCGCACACGGCTGGGCGCGCCGCTGGAAGGCGTGTTGTTCGACATCGAGGCCAATTCGTTCTGGCTCCCCGACTGGGGCGAGAAACCGGACACCCGATCAGAGCGGGAGCGGGTGTGCCGAGAGCGCCTGCGGGGAGCTCCGACGCTCATCCCCGTTTTCAGCCACCGCTTCATTCCGGCAACGCCGAGCGAAGCGGGCAATCCGGTCTTCTCGGTTCACCAGACCGACATCATTCTCTACGGCAATAGCCTGGCCGACTACTTCCACCATGAGTTCGGTGGCGCGTCCAGCGCCGGCGCGGCTCCCGGCGCCAAGCGGATCGAGTTCTGGAGCGAGTTGGTGGACCTCAACGGTTAGCGGGCCAAGACGGCATTGGGAAAGGCGCCGTCCCGCGCCGCGCGGCCGGCGCCGGTTGCCCGATGCCGTCCCAAGACTTCGGCTCAGTAGCCGCCCAGGGCATCGCCTCCGTGGAGGGCGAACCGCCTGATCGCAAAGGACGCCACCGGCGCCGGTCGGTAATCTGGCTCTGTGCATCATGCCGACCAAGGACCAAACGCACAGGCGCAGCTCGAGGCGTGCCTGGCTTCCGTGCCGTGGGACCGGCTGGCGACCTTCTACGGGCGGGCTACCAGGTTTCCCGAACAGGCGCGGCTGATCGCCTCCGGCCGGGCCGACGGGGCGGTGTTCAAAGAGGTGGCGGACGGAATAGAACACCAGGACGGGGTCATCCAAGCGTCGCCCTTCGTGACCCGCGCGCTGATCGAACTGCTGCGGGCGCCGAAGACCGACAAAGCGGCGCTGGTGTCAGTCTTGGAACAGGTCTACCGCGCCGCCGTGTTCCAGACCGGGCCGGAGGCTCCGGCGCCGGAGGAGGCCGAAATCCCGCTCGAGGAAGAACTGCTGGGACCGTTCGTCAGCGAGGACGAGGATGAAATCATGTGGGAGGAATGGAACCCGGCAAATTGGCTGTATTGGCCCCGGCATTGCCGCGAGGCTATCGAGGGGGCGCGGGAATTGATCGAATCCTTCTCGGGACAGAGCGGCGAATTGGGCCGCATCGCCTCTTCGCTTTTCGCCGAATCCGAAAGCTGACGGGTCTCGCCCCCTGGCGTTGCCGGGCGGCGGCTAAACTCGGGCCGGCGGCAAGGACCTGGGAAGCAAGCGCCTCCGGCGCGACGGGAGGGCCATGAGCGAAGACGTTTGGAATGGAATACCCGGTTGGGTGAGGCAGGCTGGCCACGACGTGAAGATGCTGGCGGGCGAGCCGGCTGCGGGGGCCGCCACGCTGCGACGGCTTGGGGTCACCACCCGGTCGGCGCTGGGTGCGATCGCTCTGCACAGCGGCGGGTGGCTGGTCGACCAAAGCTGGATCCGGGTGCTGGGTGGCACCCCGAGCCCTGGTTTTCCCGACATCGCCTCGGCTTCCGGGGTTCCCTGGGACGCCAGCGGACCGCTGGCGTCGCCCGGATTGGGAGCGCTTCCGGCGGTCGGATTGTGCGATCATTGGGAAATGGCGCAAAGGTTTTCCAGCGGCTGGCGCCGCGTGATTGGCGGAGTGCTGTTAGCGGCCGTCGCCCTTTCCCTGGGCGGCTGCATGAAGATTCAATCCGAATTGACGATCAATCCCGATGAGACGTTCGACGCGGACGTCATCATCGCGTACAACATCAAGGAAACCGCGGAGTTCGCCAAGAAGGGCGATTTGACCATTGACGAGTGGCTCGTCCGCTTCGAAGCCGAAGACGGAATCGGCTTGGTGGCCAATGAGCTTGGAATCCCGCGCAGCCGCATTGAGGACTACAAGTCGGGCGGATACGCGGGGTGGCGGCTGCGGCTGACCGAATCGACCCCGTTCGCCGACGCGGAGGCGGAAATGCCCGAAGGCGCGGCCGTCGAACTGGTCCGCGAGGGCGACGATTTCATCTTGACCGCCGACTTAAGCAACGCGATCATGCAAGTCAGCGGGTCACAGTTCACCGGGCCGCCGCAAGACCCCATAGCCAGGGAGATTCAGGAGGCGATTTACGAGAACATCTACGTTTTCCCCGGCAAGGTCAAGTCCACAACGGTCGGGAAGATCGACGGCAACCGCGTCATCTGGCGAAACTCATTCGGCAAGACGGAGCCGGTCAGGATTGTGGCCTCGGCCAAACCGGATTTCTTCCTCCAGCATAAGACCGCTGTGCTGATCGCGGGCCCCGCCCTCGCCCTGATCATTCTGGTGCTCATCGGCAGGGCTTTGGCGAGGCGCGGTTCGCGTCGGCGCGCCGCCGCGAAGGTTGCGTCCGCGCCGCGGCTCGCGCCGATCAGCGCCACCAGCAGCTTTTCGGGCGGGGCGCCCGGCGCGTTCCAGCCGGTGGGCTTGCAGTCCACCGTTCTCAGCCCGACCGGTTTTCAAACTGCGGGACCACAGGCTGCCCCGGTGTTCGGGCCCGTGGGCCCCGCCTTCCTTTCGGCGAGCTTCGGCCCGGTCTCCGGCGCCGTCCAGGCGCCTGGCCAGCTTCCGGCCCTCGCCCCCGCCGCGCCTGCGGGGGCCGCTTTGCCGTCCCAGGGCTTCATGCCCTTCCCGCCACAGCCTCAGGCGCCAGCCCAACCGGCGGCGGCGCCCGCAACCCCCGCTTTTGCCGCCCAAGGCTTCGCCGTGCTGCCCCAGCAACTTGGGGCCGCAGCTGGGCCCACGTTCGTCCCGCCCACGGCGGCGCCGACTGCGGCCTTCACGGGCCAAGGCTTCGCCGTGCTGCCCCAGCAACCCCAAGCCGGCGCGATCGGGCCGACGCTCGTCCCGCCCGCCGCCGCGCCGACTGCGGCTTTCCCGGATCAAGGCTTCGCGCCGTTCCCCCAAGAGCAGCCGCCGCCCGCCCAGTCCCCCGTCTCCCCGGCCCCCGTCGCCCCGGCCTGGCCAACGGCCGCGTTCCAACCGGAAGGCCAGTTCAGCTTCGGCCTGCCCGGCGACCAGGCTCAGTGACGCCAGCCGGGCCAGCGCCCCCGGCCCCGGCCCCGCGCTCCATGGTCGCCGAAGCCCAAGCGGGCGCGGCACGGCCTTCGCCGGGCGCTGATGAAGGCCGGGTGACAAACGGCGGTCTCAACGGCCCTGTCCGGGCGTCGTCGGGCGCGGTCGGCGCCACAGCAGGGCCGGGCGCGCAGCCAGCCACAAACCGAAGGCAATCCCGGCCAAGTCCGCCGCCACGTCCCACGGGTCGCCCGAACGCTGCGGCAACCAGGTGGCCTGAACTACCTCGCTGACCACCGCGTGGGCCGCGAACAGCGCGCCGACCAGCCACACACGCCCGGAAACGGCCGCCCACAAACCGGCGGCCAGGGCGAAGACAAAGGCGTGCACCGCCTTGTCGGCATACGGCAAGTCCAGCCCCGCGGCCAGCCCGTGAGGATCCGGCAGGTAGAGCACCAGCAGTTGCGGGACCAGGGCGAGCCACGCCAGGGCCGCCCCAAGGGGCTTGGCGAGGGAGCGTTTGGGCACCGGTCCAAGTTAGCCGATGAGTCGCCCGGCGAGTCATCCGGGGCCGGTGGCGGCAAAGTGCCCCGCAGTTGGGCGCGCACAGCCCCCTCCCCCGGACGCAGTCGGCCGCGGGGCCCCTCCCCTAATGTTGAATCCATGCAGGATGAGGCATTCAAGGCCGCGACTGCGGCGCTGTTCGCAGACGACCGCCCGGACCCGGGCCTCCAGGACGCGGCGATTGCGCGCCTGGGCGCCGCCGGGCAGGAGCTCCGCGAGCAGTTCGTGCGTTTGATGGTCAGCTACAAGGCCGGCATCAACGAGGTGCTGACCAAGATTTCCATCCTCTCCGACGAGTTCGCCTTCCTTCACCAGTCGAACCCCATTGAGCACGTCACGCACCGCCTCAAGTCGCCCCAGTCAATGTTGGAGAAACTGGTCCGCAAAGGGGTGGAACCCTCCTTCAAAGCCATCCAAAGCGAGCTGACGGACATCGCGGGAGTGCGTGTGACCTGCAGCTTCATAGCGGACACGTACCGGGTCTGCGAGGCGTTGCTGGCCCAAGACGACGTCACAGTCCTGCAAACCAAGGATTACATCAAAGCGCCCAAACCGAACGGCTACCGGTCGCTGCACGCGATTGTCCAGGTGCCCGTCTTCCTCTCCGACGGCCCCACACCCGTCTCGGTCGAGGTCCAGATCCGCACCATCGCCATGGACTTTTGGGCCTCTCTGGAGCACAAGATCTTCTACAAATACAAAGGCGACGTGCCGCCTGAGCTGGTCGCCTCCCTCACCGACGCGGCGGAGACGGCCTGCGAACTGGACCAGCGCATGGAGCGGCTGTATGACGAGATTCGCGGCGGGCACAGCGCCCCCGGCCGGCCTTTGGGGGTGGACGATGCCGCCGTCAAGGCTTTTCAGAGCCTGCTCCGTTCGGCCCGTGGAACGCCGGTGGGTTGACAAGGGCGGGCCGGCCTAGCGGACGAGCTGTCGAGGAAAAGGCTTGTCCACAGGCCAGGGGGCCGCGACCGCCGGGCGGCGGCCCGGCGGTGCACTATGGACGGATGGATAACCCGAAACGCTGCTTCGGCGGCGACGACCCGCTATACAGCGCCTACCACGACACCGAATGGGGAACGGAGGTTCGCGGAGACACGGCCATCTTTGAGCGCGTCAGCCTGGAGATCTTCGCGGCGGGACTGTCTTGGCTCACCGTGCTGCGCAAACGCGAGGCTTTCCGCGAAGCGTTCGCAGGCTTCGAGCCGGCGGCGGTGGCGGCCTTCGACGGCGCCCAGGTGGACCGGTTGATGGACAACCCCGGAATCATCCGCAACCGCCGGAAGATCGCGGCCACGATCCACAATGCGGGCACGCTTCAGGCGTGGCAGCGCCAAGGCGGCTCGCTTGACGAGTTGGTCTGGTCGCACCGCCCGGCGATTCACCCGTCGCCCGCCACCCTGGCGGACATCCCGTCCGGCATTCCGGAGTCTCTGGCGCTGACCAAGGCTCTGCGGCAACTCGGCTTCGAGTGGGTCGGGCCGATCGTGGTCTACTCCACGCTGGAGGCCATCGGCGTGGTCAACGACCACCCGTTGACCTGCCCGCGCAGCGCCGCGCTCTGAGGCGCGCGGCCGCCTCCCCGCCCGTTCGGCGCCCTCTCGCGGCGGGCCGCCGGGGGCCGGGACGGGCCGGCGACCACACTGTGACAGCGCGGCCGCCGGCACCCCGCGGAAACCGGGAAAGGTGTGGCGGATCGCCGCACGGCATCGAAAACGAGACGCGGCCCGCGGGCAAATAGAGACCGGCGGACGCGACGTAGCCTGGGCCCGTGATTGGATTTGAGATCTGGCGGGGCAACATTGTGGACCTCAAAGCCGACGCCCTGGTCAACTCCGCGAATGGTTCGCTTTACGATCGCGGATCCGGCACCGACTTAGCCATTCGGATGGCGGCCGGAGACGCCCTTGAGAAGGACTGCCAGCGGCTCCGCGCGACCAGGCTGCGCGAAGGCTTGCCGGAGGGCGAAGCGGTCGCGACCACCGCCGGCGACCTCCCCGCGCGTTGGGTGATCCACACCGCCGCCCCCATTTACTCGATCTCTTGGGACCGGTCACGGACGCTGGCCTCCTGCTACCACAATTGCCTCAGGACGGCGGATGAGTTGGGCGCCAAAACAGTTGGCTTCCCGCCGCTGGCCGCGGGGACTCGCGGTTGGCCGATCCGCGAAGCCGCCGCCATTGCCGTCCGGTCGATCATCGCCACGCCGACAGGCGTGGTCCAGGCGATCTTGGTGGCCCTCAACGGCCCAATCGAAGCCGCCTTCATGGACGCCTTCGGCGGCGACCTTGGCCAGTGGGAGCGGTTCGCGAACGACAACTGGACGGTCCGCCCGCGGGAAGTCCCTCCGGACGGCCGGGCCGCCGCCGCCCAAGGTTTCGACCTTGGCTGCTGGGTTTGATCGCCGGACCCGGCCGCCTTGTAACAGCCCGGCAATCCGCCCGGTCCATAGTGGCCTAGGACGCCGGTGGAATAACGGCGTCCGGCCGTGTTGACGCGGGCAGCGCAACGCGCTCCCCCAGGATCACCCAAGTCAAGGAACCACTTCGATGACCGAATCCCTCCCGTCCAGCGGCGCCGCCTTGGATGCGGCGATCCTCGCCGCGGACCACGAATTCGTTTTCCACTCCTGGTCGGCGCAGGCCGCCCTGCCGGACGTGGTGATCGCGGGCGGCGAGGGTGCCACGCTCTGGAACCATCAGGGGCAGCGCTGGATCGACTTCTCCTCCCAACTGGTCAACGCGAACATCGGCTACCGGCATCCGCGCGTGGTGGAGGCGATCAAGAGGCAGGCCGAGACGCTGGCCACCGTCGCCCCGGCGGTGGCGAACCAAACCCGGGCCGAAGCCGCCCAGGCGATCCTGCGCCACACCCCGCCGGGGCTGGCCAAGGTGTTCTTCACCAACGCGGGGGCGGACGCGGTGGAGAACGCCATCCGCCTGGCCCGCCTGCACACGGGACGGGACAAGGTGGTCTCCCTGTACCGGTCTTACCACGGCAACACGGGCGCGGCCATCGCCGCGACCGGCGACTGGCGCCGCATCCCCAACGAGTACGCGCGGGGGCACCGCCACGTGTTCGGCCCGTATCTGTACCGCTCCGAGTATTGGGCGTCCAGTCCCGCCCAGGAGTCCGAACGGGCGCTGACGTTCCTCGAACGGACCATCCAGGCGGAGGGGCCCGGCACCGTGGCCGCCATCCTGATGGAGACGGTGCCCGGCACGGCCGGGGTCTTGGTCCCCCCGCCGGGCTACCTTCAGGGCGTCCGACGGATCGCCGACCACTACGGGATAACGCTGATTCTGGACGAGGTCATGGCCGGGTTCGGCCGCACCGGGGCCTGGTTCGCGCGCGACCACTGGGACGTCACGCCGGACCTGATGACCTTCGCCAAGGGCGTCAACTCCGGTTACGTGCCCGCCGGCGGGGTGGCCATCAGCCAGGTGATCGCCGCCGAATTCGACCACAAGGTCTTCCCCGGCGGCCTGACGTACTCCGGCCACCCGCTGGCGATGGCCGCCATTGTGGGCGCGATCACCGCCATGGAGGAGGAGGCGATCGTGGAAAACGCCGCCCGGATCGGGGCGGAGGTCCTGGGGCCGGGCCTGGCGGAGATCGCCGCCTCCAATCGCTTCGGCGGCGAGGCCCGCGGCCTGGGCGTGTTTTGGGCTCTTGAGCTGGTCGCGGACAAGGACAGTCGCGAACCGTTGGCCCCGGCCGCGATGGAGCAGGTCAGGCAGTTGTGCGTGGATCGCGGCCTGATGCCTTCGATCGTGGCGAACCGGGTCCACGTGGTCCCGCCTTGCGTCATCACGCCAGACGAGGCGCGCGCCGGCCTCGCCATCCTCAAAGGCGCCCTCGACGAGGTGGCGGACGCCTGACCGCCCCCGCCGCCGCCCCCTTCGACCATGAGGAAGGACCCGCCATGTCCCAGCTAGTCTTCGATTCCGCCGTTTCGCCCGCCGCCGTCCGAGACGCGCTGCGCGGGTCGGCCTTCCGCCCGTATTGGTTGGACGATGCCGCCGGGTCGGCCCCCCGATTCGGCCCCGGTTTGCGCTGTCCGGCCAGATACGACTTGGTGGTCGTGGGCGGCGGGTTCACCGGCCTTTGGAGCGCGCTGCTGGCCAAGCAGCGGAACCCCGCCCTGAAGGTGGCGCTGTTGGAGGCGCAAACGGTGGGTTGGGCGGCATCGGGCAGAAATGGCGGTTTCGTGGAGGCGAGCTTGACCCACGGCCGGGACAACGCCTTGGCGCGCTGGCCCAAGGAGGCCGCCGAACTGGAGCGGCTGGGGCTGGCCAACTTGGACCAGCTTGAGCGGACGGTGGCGGAACTCGGGATCGACTGCGACTTTGAGCGCACGGGGGCGCTGACGGTGGCGACCGAGACGTACCAGGCAGAACAAATGCTGGCGGACCGCGACGCGGCCGGCGGCGACCTGGTCTACTTCGACGGCCCCCAAATGCGGGCGGAGATCAACTCCCCCACATATCTGGCGGGCGTCTGGGACCGCCGCGGCAACGCCCTGGTCCACCCGGCGAAACTCGCCTTCGGGCTGGCGAACGCGTGCGCGGAGGCGGGGGTGGACGTGTTCGAGCACAGCGCCGTCCGCTCCTTGGTCCGCGACGGCGCTCCCGGCGGACGCGTGCGGATCGCCACCGACCGCACCTTCGCGCTGGCGGACCAGGTGGTCTTGGCCACCAACGTCTTCCCGTCGCTGCTGGCCCGCTACCGCCTGCACACCGTCCCGGTTTACGACTACGTGCTGATGACCGAGCCGCTCAGCGCCGGCCAACTCGAAGAACTGGGCTGGCACGGGCGCCAGGGGGTTTCCGACGCGGCCAACCAGTTCCACTACTACCGGCTGACCGGGGACGGGCGCATCCTGTGGGGCGGCTATGACGCGATCTACCATCCGGGGCGCCGGGTGTCGCCAACCCAGGAGGTGCGGCCGCAAACCTGGGCCAAACTGGCGGCGCACTTCTTGATCACCTTCCCCTGGCTGGAGGGTGTCAAGTTCACGCACCGTTGGTCCGGCGCGATTGACACCTCCACCCGCTTCTGCGCCTTTTTCGCCACCGCGTGGCGCGACCAGGTCGCCTATGCGGCGGGCTTCACCGGGTTGGGGGTCGGCGCGTCGCGGTTCGCCGCCACCGTCATGTTGGACCGCCTGGCCGGGATCGACTCCGAGGCGACGCGGCCGCAGATGGTTCGCGAGTTGCCGGCGCCCTTCCCGCCCGAGCCGTTCGCCACCCTTGGGATCGAGGCGACCCGGTGGTCCATCAACCGGGCGGACCACCGCGAGGGCCGGCGGAACTGGCTGCTCAAGGGCCTTGACGCCCTGGGGCTGGGGTTCGACTCGTGAGGCCGGGTTGATGGCGGAGCCGCCGTTCGCGCTGGTCTTGGAGCATGACCAGGACGATTCGCCCGGCCTGGTCGGCGAGGCGCTCGCCCGCGCGGGCGTGGCCGTCCGGCGTCTCAACGTGGCCCTGGACCCCTCGCCGCGCCTGCCCCCGCCGGGGCGGCTGGCCGCGCTGGCGGTCATGGGCGGCTTCATGAACACCGACCAGGCGGCCGAATACCCCGGCTTGGCGGCCGAACGGGACCTGATCCGCCGGGCGGTCAGCGCGGGCGTGCCCACGCTGGGCGTTTGCTTGGGCCATCAGCTGTTGGCGGAGGCCCTGGGCGGGCGGGTGGTCCATTCCGGGGGCTTTGAGATCGGGTTCGCCCGAATCGAGTTGACCACCGCCGGGCGGGCCGACCAGGCGCTCCGGCAGTTCGCCTCGGCGCCGGTGCTGCAGTGGCACGGCGACAACGCGGTGGCCCCGCCAGGGGCCGCGGTGCTCGCGTCCAACTCGTTTTCGCCGTGCCAGGCGTTCCGACTGGGCAGCGCGTTGGGGGTCCAGTTCCACATCGAGGTGGACGCCCGCCAACTGGGCGTCTGGTGGGAGTCGGATCAGATTCGGGCCGACTGGCGCCGCCACGGCCGCTCCGATCTGTCGGCCGCCGCAGCCGGGGCGTTCCCGGTCCTGGAGCCGGCGGCGCGCGCGGCCCTCGCCGCCTGGGCCGGCCAAATCCGCCCGGTCGGCCCCGCCGCCGCCCAACGCTGAGGCCCTGCGGCCTATTGGGGCACCGGGCGGCCGGACAGCCAGGTCGCGCGGGGCGTGATCCCGCGCAGTTCGCTTGGATCCAGGGCGAACAGGTCCTCGGAGTAGATGACCAGGTCCGCCTCCTTGCCAACGGCCAGGGTGCCCCTGAACGAGTCGGTCCAGCCCTGGTAGGCCGCGCCCCAGGTCGCCGCGGTCAAGGCCTCCTCCCAGGTGAGGCGCTCCGCCGGGATCCATCCCCCGTTCGGATGGCCGTGGTCGTTCAGCCGCGTCATGGCGACCCGCACCGCCTCAAGCGGGTCGTTGGTGCTGACCGGCCAATCCGAGCCGTGGGAGATGATCGCCCCCGACCGGGCCAGAGTCGCGGCCGGGTACTGCCGCGCGGCGCGGTCGGGGCCCAGGCGCGGACTTGTCAGCAGGTTCTGCAGCGGATCGCATTGCGACCAATACGACTCGAAGTTCGCCACCACGCCGAGGACCGCGAACCGGGGCAGATCGGCCGGGTCCACCACCTGCACATGGGCTATCACGGGCCGGCGGTCCCAGGGCGGGTTGGCGCCAATGGCGCCCTCGATCGCGTCCAGTCCCCGGCGCACCGCCGCGTCCCCGATCGCGTGGATGTGCGCCTGGAACCCGGCCGCGTCGAACCGCCGCACCGCCTGGGCCAACTCCGCCGCCTCCCAGACGGCCATCCCGCAGTCGGTGGTGCCCACATAGGGCTGGAGCATGGCCCCGGTCCCGGACTCGATCACCCCGTCCGCGAAGAACTTGACCGTGCGGGCGGTCAGCAGCTCCGGGTGCCCGGCGGCCTCGACTTCCGCCCGGACCTGGGCGAACTCTTCGAGTTGGTCGCGCCAGGCGCCCGGGTCGGCCCGCAGCGCCAGATTCGAGCGGACGGTCAGGGCGCCCCGCTCCAACAACTCCAGGTACGGCCGGTGGCCGCCCGAATCGACCCAGGCGTCCTGCATCCAGGTCACGCCAACCAGGTTCTGGCGGCGGCAGGCCTCCGCCAAAGCCCGGCGGAGCACTACCGGCGACCGGTCGGGCGCCGCCCGGAGTGCCAAGTCGCACGCGTCCCATTCGCGCAGGGTGCCCAACGGCTCGCCGCCGGGCCGCCGGTCGATCCGTCCCAGCGCCGGTTCGGGGGTGGCGGCGGTCACCCCGGCCTCGGCCAGCGCGGCGCTGTTCGCCCACACCGTGTGGTAGTCGTTGGCCCGCAACACCACGGGGCGATCCGGCACGGCCTCGTCCAGCCAGCGGGCGTCGAAGGCGCCGTCCGGGGCCAAGGTCGGGTCGTAGCTCGCGCCCATGATCCACCGGTCCTCGGGATGCTCCAGGGCGTAGCGCCGCACGGCCGCGACGATCTGGCCGACGCTGGCGGCGCCCGCGATCGCGGGGCCTTGGGTCTCCAGCCCGCCGAAGACGGGGTGGCAATGGCCGTCCCCGAAGCCGGGCAGGGCCAGGCCGCCTTCCAGATCCACAACCTGCGCGGCGCCGGCGGCGAGCGCCTGAGCCTGGGCTCCCGCCGCCACCACCTTGCCGCCGCGCACCGCCAGGGCGGTTGTCGCCGCCCCCGGTCCGGCCCAGATCTTCCCACCCAGGAAGACGGCATCGGCGGCCGGGCTCACGCCCGCCGTGCCCGTCATGTCAACTCCACCCGTTCGCTCCATCCCCGGTCTCACCCCCGCAGCGGGGCCTCAGCCCTTGAAGGACTCCCAAATCTGGGTGTACTTGTTCTGCACCTCGGTGGGGCACGTGGGCACCACCTCCAGCTTGACGCCCGGCGGCGGGACAATGGCCGGATCGGCTTTCAACTCCGGTTCGAGCAAGTCGGAGACGCCCGCGATGGCGGCGTTGTAGCCCTGGTAGTTGGCCGCCTCGGCGGCGTTCGCGGGGTCCAGCATCCAGTTGATGAAGGTCAGCGCCTGGTCCACGTTCTTGGCCCCGGCCGTCACCGCCCAGTTGTCCTGGAACGTGCCCAGCCCCTCCTCGGCGTAGACGAAGACCACGTTCGGGTTGGTCAGGGCCGCCCGGTGGGAGGCGCCGTTCCAGATCATGGCCATCGAGTTGTCCCCGGTGCCCAACCGGTCCAAGATGCCGTCCGAGCTGATCGTGAGCACCTTGTCTTTGAAGCCTGCCAACAAGTCCGCGGCGGCCTGAAGCTCCTCCGGATTGTCCGTGCACGGCTCCGCTCCAACCGCGCGCAGGGCCGCGTTGACGGACTCCACCTGGTCGTTCATGATCCCAACTTTGCCGGCGAAAGGCGCGCCTATCGTGAAGTAGTCCATCCATGAGGCTGGCGGCTCCTGGCCCTCGGCGAGCAGCGACGCGTCATAGGAGTAGCCGGTGGACCCGTACAGATAGGGGGCCGAATAGAGCCGTCCCGGGTCGTAGTAGACGTCGCGGAACTCCGGCAGGATGTTCTGCCCGTTCGGCAGGTCGAGCGCGTTGATTTGCATGAGCTGCCCCCGCTCCACCATCAGATCGACCGCGTAGTCGGACGGCACAACGATGTCGTAGCCGCCCGCCCCGGCGGCCTCGATCTTCGTCATCATCGCCTCGTTGTTCTCGTAATAGTCCAAGGTCACCTTTATGCCCGTCTCGTCCTCGAACCTGGCCGCCAGGTCCGTCGGGAAGTAGTCCGACCAGGTGTAGATGGTCAGTTCGCCGGAGGTGGCCGGGTTGAAGGCGGCGGCCGAGGGGCTGGCGGGCCCCCCGGACGAGGGGCTGTCGCTGACGCCGCCGCCGCAGGCGGCCAAGGCGGCGGCGACCGTCGCGGCGGCGGCCAGGCCGGCCGACCGGCGAACGACGCGGGAAATCGATGTGTTCATTGCCTGAAGCTCTCCCAAATCTGTGAGTACTTGTTCATGGTTTCGTTGTCGCAGGCTTGGATCATTTCCAGTTCGGCGTCCTCAGGCGGCACGATCGCCGGGTCGGATTGCATGGACGGGTCCAGGTACTCGAAGACCCCCTCGATCTGGGCGTTGAAGCCGACGTAGTTGGCCGCCTCCGCGGCGTTCTTCGGGTCGAGCATCCAGTTGATAAAAGTCTTGGCCTGCTGGACGTTCTCCGCGCCGGTCGGCATCACCCAGTTGTCTTCGAAGATCGACACCCCCTCGGCCGGGTACACGTAGGTGATGCTCGGATCGATCACCCAGGCGCGGTGGGTGTCGCCGTTCCAGATCATGGCCATGGAGTTCTGCCCGGTGCCCAGCCGGTCCGGGACCGCGTCCGAACTGATCGTGTTGACACGGTCTTTGAAATCCAACAGCAAGTCCATGGCGGCCTGAAGCTCTTCCGGGTCCGTTGTGCAGGGCTCCGCGCCGACCGCCCTGAGGGCGGCGTTGACCCCGTCGAACTCATCGTTCAGCACGCCGATCTTGCCCGCGTACGGCTCCTCCCAGGTGAAGAAGTCGTGCCAGGACTGGGGCGGGACTTGGCCTTCCGGCAACAAGGCGGCGTTATAGGCGAAGCCCGTGGTGCCATACATGAACGGCGCCGAATACTCCCGTTCCGGGTCGTAGTAGGGGTGGAGCGCCCTTTCCATAATGTTCTTCGAGTTAGGCAACCCCATCGCGCCGATCTTCAGCGCGAGCCCCCGGTCGATCATCATCTCCACCGCGTAGTCGCTCGGCACCACAACGTCATAACCGGCGCCGCCTGTGGCCTCCAGTTTGGTCAGCAATTCCTCGTTGGAGGCGAAGAAGTCGATGGTCGCCTCCACGCCCGTCTCCTCGCTGAACCGGGTGAGCAATTCCGTGGGGAAATAGTCCGCCCAGGTGTAGATGGTGACGCGGCCGCTAGTCGCCGGGGTGAACTCGCCGGCGGCGGTCGGCGAGCCGCTTTTCGGCTCGGGGGCGTCGCTGACGCCCCCGCCGCAACCGGTCAGCGCGGCTGCCAAGGCGATGGCCAGCCCGGTGACGGCGGTCTGCCCGCGGCGGCGGACCAGTCCAAGAGAGCGGCGGTCGGATTTCATCGGTGTTCACCTTTCTGAGGCGTTCGACGGGTCGAGAATGGGTCGAAAATGGGAAATGACTATTTCTTGGACTGGCGCCGGGTCAGCAGCGTGGTGGCGGAGGTCACAACCACGGCCAGGATCAACAGCAGGGTGGCCACCACGTTGACCGACGGATTCACCCCTTTCCTGATCAGGCCGAAAATGTAGATGGGCAAAGTGGTGCTCCCGGCCGAGGCCAGGAAGTTGGAAATCATGAAATCGTCCATTGAGACCACGAAGGCCAGCAGCGCGCCGGACATGATCCCGGGCATCAGCAACGGCAGCATGATCCGGCGGACCACGGTCCAGTGGGTGGCTCCCAAGTCGGCGGCGGATTCGAAGTACGCCGGGTTGAGGCCCGTGTAGCGGGCGCGGATGTTCATCATGGCGAAGGGGACGCAGAAGGACGTGTGCGCCGCCACCAACGGGATAAAGCCGGGCGAGAGCCCGATCAGCCGGATGAACGCCAGCGTGGCCACGCCCATGACCACCTCCGGAACCACAATCGGGGCGGCCAGGATTGCGGTCGAGATGGCCGACCCGATGCGGGAGAGCCGGTCCATGGCCAGGACGTAGGCCACCGCCAGGACCGTCGAGGCGACCGTCGCTATGGCCGCCACCTGCAACGACACCTTGGTGGCGGAGATGATCGAGGCGTCGGTGAAGACGCGGCCATACCACTGGAAGGAGAAGCCCTGCCAGATCAGGGCCTGGTTGCCGCCGTTGAACGAATACGCCACCACTATCAGCATGGGAACGTAAAGGAAAGCGAGCGCCACGACCGAGACGGTGCCCAGGCCGGGGAACCGGTTCAGCATCAGCGAATGCGGGATGGAGCCCCGCATCAGGCGCGGGACGGGCCGCTCCTCCAACTCGGCGCGGGTTTCGCCAACAGTCATATCGCCAAGCTCACTTTCTGCGCGGACCGCTTGGCCCAGCGCAGCAATGCGAAGGCGCCGAGCAGGGTCAGGGCCAGGATGATCACCGACAGGGCCGCGCCGAACGGCCAGTTGCGGGCCTCGCCGTACTGCGCCGCGATCAAGTTGCCGACCATCAGCACCTTGCCGCCGCCCAGCAACACGGGCTGCACAAACGACCCGAAGGCGGGCACAAAACACAGGGCGAGCGCGGACATGATCCCGCCGGCCGCGGCCGGCCAGATCACCTGGCTGACCACGCCCCATTTGCGGGCCCCCAGGTCGTAAGCGGCCTCCGCCAAGGAAAAGTCGAAGCCCGCCAAGGCCGAATAGATCGGGAGGATGGCGAACGGCAGGAACGTGTAGATCAGCCCCACCAAGGTCGCCCCGGAGTTGTACAGCAGTTGGCGGGGCTCGAGGCCAATCACCTCCAACACCGAGTTGACCGTTCCCCGGTCGCTGAGCAGCAAAATCCACGCGTAGGTGCGGACCAGCAGGTTGGTCCAGAAAGGGATGGTCACCACCAGCACCAGGATGGTCTGCGCGCGCGGCGTCTTGGTGGTCATCCAGAGCGCTATGGGGAAAGCCAGGCCAATGCAGACGGCGGTGGTGGCCAAGGCCTGGAGGGCCGACAGGCCGAAGGACCGCAGGTAGCGCAAATCCAGGTGGGTGTTGCCCACGAAGTCCTCTTGGAACAAGAAGTGCCGGTAGGCCTCGGTTGAGAACCGGTACACCACCCCGCCGCCGGTCTCCGGTTGCGACAGAAAAGAGAACACGGCGATCACGATCACCGGGCCCAGGGTGAACACCAGCCCCACCAAGATGGCCGGCGTGGCGAAGCCGACGGACAACTGCCCGGGCCTCACAACGCCCTGGCCCCGGCGCCGGCGCGGCCGCGTTGGGCGCCCGGTCGCCCCCGCCCCGTCCGGGCGGCACGGCTCGCCGTCGGGGCGTCCCGGCGCCGGCCGCCGGTCGATCGCCGGGGCGCTGGTCACCCGGCCACCACCTTGGCCGCCCCGGGGGCGATCTCCACGCCGACGGTCCCGCCCGGCTCCAGGTGGGTTTGGCCGAAAGGCGGCGGCACCCGGACGCGGAGCCGCTGGCCGCCCGGCAGTTCGACAACGCACCGCAAGTCGGTGCCCATGTAGGTCAGTTCGACCAGTTGGCCGCGCAGCGCCTGGCCGTCCGGGTCCGCCAGGCCGATGTTCTCCGGCCGGATGGCCAGGGTCGCCGGCCCCGGCGCGCCGGTCGCCTGGGGGGCGGAGACAGCCACCTCCACGCCGCCGATGCCGCCGAAGACCGTCCCAGCCCGCACCACCAGTTCGGTTTCCAAGAAGTTGGTGTCGCCAATGAAATCGGCGACGAAACGCGAGACCGGGCGCTCGTAAATGTCTTCGGGCGTGCCGATCTGGGCGGGCCGGCCCGCTTCGAAGACCGCGATCCGGTCCCCCATCGACAGGGCCTCCTCCTGGTCGTGGGTGACGAACACGAACGTGATGCCCGTCTCGCGTTGGATGCGTTTGAGCTCGCCTTGCATGCCGCGCCGGAGCTTCAGGTCCAGGGCGGACAGCGGTTCGTCCAGCAGCAGAACCGACGGCTGTTTGGCGAGGGCGCGGGCCAAGGCGATCCGCTGCTGCTGGCCGCCGGACAGTTGCGACGGGCGCCGTCCGGCCACCTCGCTGAGCTGGACCAACGCCAGCATCTGAGCCACCCGTTCGGCGATGACCGCTTTGGGCTGTTTCTCCATCCTCAGCCCGAAGGCGATGTTCTCCCAGACGCTCAAGTGCGGAAACAGCGCGTAGCTTTGGAAAACCGTGTTGACGGGGCGCTTGTAAGGCGGCAGCAGGTCGATCCGCTCGTCGCCCAGGTAGATTTCCCCTCCGTCAAGGGGCTCCAGGCCGGCGATCGCCCGCAGCAGGGTTGTCTTGCCGCACCCGGAGGGGCCCAACAGCACGTAGAACTCGCCCAGGTTCACGTCCAGGCTGACGCCGTCCAACGCCCGGACCTCCCCGCCTTCGGCCGAACGAAAGGTCTTGTACGCGCCGGTGACGCTTAACACGTCCCGCTCCGGCGGCGCGCCGACGGGGGCCGCGACAATGGTTTCCGCCAACTCGACAACGCTCACCTTGCCACCCTTCCTCCGACAGGCGTGGTCCTCTCGGGTTCGCGGCACGAAAACCGTGCCTGGACCAATCAGACCCGGCGCACGTTTCTTCGCAGTGAACCCGGTGTTGCGGGGGTGTCAGTGTCGGGTCCGTCAGTTGAACGTCCTGTTACACAGGGCGCCCGCGCCAAAGCGCCTGGCCGCCAACCCAGGTCAGTCGCGGCCGGGGGTTGGCGAGCCTGCGGGCTGACGCGGCGGCGTGAGACGGGCCTGGAGACGGGCCGGGAAACCGACCTGGTCAGGAGCGCGCGGCCGGGAGCGTGATCGCGAAGGCGGCGCCCGCCCCCGCCCCTCCGCTTTGGACGGCAATGCTCCCGCCATGCGCCTCGGTCAGCGCTTTCGCGATCGCCAGCCCTATCCCGGAGCCGCCGTGAAGCCGGTCGCGGGACTGGTCGACTCGGTAGAACCGCTCGAAAACGTGGTCCAAGTGCTCCGGTTCGATCCCCTCGCCCGTGTCCGCCACGGTCAGACGCACCACCGGCGCCTCGCTAGCGCCGGCCGGGGCGCGGCCCTCGCCGCCAGGGGCTTCGGCCGTCAAGCGGACCGTGCCGCCGGGCGGCGTGTGCCGGAGCGCGTTCTCAAGGAGATTGGCGAGCACCTGCGCGAACCGGGCGCGGTCCACCCGGATCGGGGAGGCGCCCGCGGCGTTGGCCTCCACCCGCAGCGCGACCCCTTTGGCGGCGAAGCCGGGTTGGGCGGCGGAGGCCGCCGCCTCCAGCACGGCCGCCGCGGGGACCGGTTCCAGTTCCAGCGCGGCCAACGGGTCCTGGGCGCGGGCGACCGCCGCCAAGTCCGAGGCGAGCCGGGTCAGGCGGTCGCCTTGCGCGCGCAGCACCGCCGCCGTCTCCGGCGTCAGTTCGGCCACGCCGTCTTCCAGCGCCTCGACATAGGCGGCGATGGTGGCGACCGGCGTCCGCAGTTCGTGGGCCACGTCGCCCAGCAGGCGGTCGCGCAGGCGCTGCGAGGCGCCCAAACCCGCGCCCATCTGGTTGAAGGCCTCCGCCAGGCCGTCGAACTCCGCGCCCAGGCGGGGGGCCGCCACGCGCGCGTCAAAGCGGCCGCCGGCCACCTGGGCGGCGGCGGCCGACAACTGGCCGATCGCCACGGTGACGCGACGGGTGATCAGGATGCTCAACGCCAACGAGGCCGCCGCCGCCGCGCCCAAGGCGATCCCCAGCGAGGTGGCGCTGGCGGAACGGAACGCCGCCTCGGCATGGGCCAGGGCGGCGGCGTCTTCGCCCAGCCCCGCGGCCACCAGGTGCCGGTGGAAGGATTCCGGCCCCACCACGCTGGCCACCGCCCAAGCGATCAACCCCGTCAGCGCGATGATCAGGGCAAACACCGCCACCAAACGCGCCGCCAACCCCCAGCCGGGCCGTCCGGCCCGAACAGGCGGCGGGTCTGGCGCGCTCACCGGCCGCCTCCGGCGCGGTAGCCGACCCCGCGAACGGTGCGAATGTAGCGCTGATCCTGGGCGGTGTCCCCCAGCTTCCGGCGCACGTGCGCCAGGTGCACGTCCACGGCGTGCGGATCGCCCACCCAGTTGTCCCCCCAAACCGCGCGCAACAGCGCCTCGCGGGTGAAGACCCGGCCGGGGTGGGCCGCCAGAACGGCAAGGAGGTCGAACTCCGTGCGCGTCAACTCGACCGGGCGGCCCGCCAAGAACACCTCCCGCCCCAACGGATCCACCCTGAGGTTCCCCAGAGCCAACTGACCCGGCCCCGACTCGGGAACGGCGCCGGGCTCGGCGGTTGACTGGGCTGGAGGAACGGACTGGACGGGCTGACCGAACTGGGCCAGCGGACTGGGCCACCCAGGCTGGACGGGCGACCCAGGCTGGACGGGCTGATCGAACTGGGCCGGCTGACTGGGCGACCCAGGCTGGGCGGACGGTACGGGCGGGACGGGCTGGACGGCATCGGGCACTTGGTGGCGGGCGTCCGGGGTTGGCGGCGGGGCGGCCAAGCGCGGCCGCCGCATCAAGGCCCGCACCCGCGCGGCCAACTCCCGTGGGGAGAACGGCTTGGTCATGTAGTCGTCGGCGCCCACGGCCAAGCCGACCAGCTTGTCCACCTCCTCGGCCCGCGCGGTCAGCATGATCAGGTAGGCGTCGGAGAACGTCCGCAGTTGGCGGGCGACCTCAATCCCGTCCAGGCCCGGCAGCGACAGGTCGAGGACCACCAAGGCCGGGTTGTGCGCCCGCACCGCCGCGAGCCCCTCTGGGCCGGTGCCCGCCTGAAAGACGGCGAAATCCTCCCTCTCCAGGTACTGCGCGACCAGCGTGGCCAACGCGGGTTCGTCATCCACCACCACCGCGCGGGGTTTGGGGGCGGGCGCCGGCGGGCCTGGTTCCGGACCCCTCCGCGCCGCTTGGTCTGAGGCCGCCATGCCTGAAGCGTACCGGCCCCGCCCCCGGCCGTTGCGCCACCGGGCGGTGCCGCAAAGAGGCCGCCTCGGTCAGAGTCGAACGTAAGCCCGGACGAACGGGCTGGCGGCCTTGACGGAACCTTGATGGAATCTTCGGCTTGGCCAAAGCCGGCCGCCCTAGCCTTGTAACCGTGGCCTCCCCGACGCGTGCAAGCGGCGCCCTGCGCCTGCGCACGGTGATCCCCATCACCGGCATGACCTGCAAAGCTTGCGAGGCGCGCGTGGGCAAAGTGCTTGGGCGGGTGCCCGGAGTCGAGGCCGCCAAGGTCTCGCTGGCCAAAGGGCAGGCCACGGTTGTGTCGGCCGGGCCGGTCGACCCGGAAAAACTCGACGCCGCCCTGGAGGCGGCGGGCTACAGGGTTGGGACGGCGGCCTTGCCTGTCGTCTCCTCGGACCGCGCCGTGTGGCGGGACGCCCTGATCGGCGCGGCGGCCATGGCGCTGATTCTGTGGGGGGCCTCCGCCCTTGGCGTGACGGGCCTGGCCGACCGGCTTTCGCCTGCGGCGGCTCCCGGGTTGGGCGCGTTGACCCTGGTTTGGGCGCTCGGCGTGATCGCGTCCGTTTCTACCTGCATGGCGCTGGTCGGCGGGTTGGTGCTGTCCGTCTCCGCCCGCTTTGCCAAAACCCACCCCGGTCTTGGCCCCGGCCGCCGGCTGCGGCCGCAGTTGATGTTCAATCTTGGGCGGATCGCGGGGTTCGGGGTGCTGGGGGCGGCCCTGGGCGGCATCGGCGAGGCCATGCAGCTGAACGCCCACCTGCTGGCCATGGCGATGATCGCGGCGGCGGCTGTGATGGGCCTGTTGGGCCTCAGGCTGACGGGGCTCTCGCCCCGCCTCACGCGGGTGTCCTTCTCCTTGCCCGCCAGTTGGACCAAGTGGCCGGGCCGCGCCGAAGGCTCGGCCGCCTACCGCGACTCGACCACCATGGCGCTGGGGGCGGCCAGTTTCTTCCTGCCCTGCGGCTTCACCCAAGCGGTCCAGGTTTACGCGCTGACCAGCGGCGGCCCCATGCGGGCGGGGCTGGTCATGGCCGTGTTCGCGCTGGGCACCGCTCCCGGACTGCTCGGGGTTGGGGCGCTCGGCTCGCTCACCTCCGGCCGCGCCGCCGCCCACGTGTTTCGGTTCGTGGGCGTGGCGGTCTGCGCGTTTTCCCTGATCAACCTCGCGGGCGCCGCCCAGATTCTGCGCCCCGGCTGGTTCGCGGGGCCGGCCGCACCGTTGGCCCAGGTCCGCAGCGAGAACGTGGCCGACCAGGACGGCTGGCAGGTCCTTCGGACCGTGCAAGACGGCACCGGCTATTCGCCCAAGACCGCGGCGGTGTACCTGGGCCAACCGGTCCGCTGGGAGGTCGACTCGCAGGCGCTCGGGTGCGCGTCGATCATGAACCTGGAGGCCATGGGCCTGGGCACGGTCCGCCTTCAGACCGGCCTGAACGTGTTCGAGTTCACCCCGACCGAAGTCGGCGCGTTGGCCTACACCTGCGGCATGGGCATGTTCCCGGCCCGGATCGACGTGATCGAGCCGCCGTCCTAGCCGGCCCGGTCCCGCGCGGATGGGCGCGATCATAGAAGCATGAGGCTTTTCGCCGCCGTTCGGCCACCGGATCATGTCAAAGACCACTTGGCGGGCGCGCTCGCGGGGGCTTTGGGCGCGGCCACCGACCGCTCCGTCCCGTTTTCGCCGCGCGTCAACTGGCATGTCACGCTCGCCTTTTACGGCGACGTGCCGGATGGCTCGGTCACCGCTTGGGAGAACGGCCTTGCACAAGAGCTGAGCGGGTTGGCGCCGTTCACGGTGGAGTTGCGGGGCGCCGGCGTGGTCCGCCGCCGGGTCGGCTGGATCGGGGTGGGCGGCGAAACCCGCGCGCTCAAGCGGGCGATGGCGGCAGCGACGGCCGCCGGCGAACTCGCGTCGCAAGCCGTGGGGCGCCGGCCAGCCGTTCCCGGCGGTCCCGAAGCTCGCGCGTTGCGCCCGCATTTGACCGTCACCCGGGCGGCGGACCGCCCGGCCGTCAAGTCGGCCTTGAGCGCGCTCGCAATCTATCGGGGCCCGTCCTGGCTGGTCGAAGAAGTCACGCTGATCTCCTCAGACCTGGGCCGGGGTCCCGGCGGCCACGCCCTCTACACCCTCCAATCGACTGTCCGCCTCCCCGTCTGACCCGCCGACGCGGGAATGTGTGTCCCCGTCGTTCGAAGAAAGGACCGTCCCCGGTTTGGCACGACGATGACCCGCCGACGCGGGCACATGTGTCCCCGTCGTTCGAAGAAAGGACCGTCCCCGGTTTGAATGGTGGGGACAGTCGTTGGTGGCCGTTGGGGTGGTTACCGGGTCAGCTTCGCGACGCTCGCCGCCGCCACGTCCGTGGGCGACACGTCCACGGTCAGCGACAGAGCCAAGGTCTCGCGCTGGATGAGCTCCGCATGGGAGCGCACCGCCGCCGCCCAGGGGGCTGGCACCGACAGGGACAGGGCGATCCGGTCCGCGACGTGCAGGCCGGAGGCCTTGCGCTCATCCTGGACCAGGCGGATCATGTCGCGGGCGTAGCCCTCGGCCAGCAGCGCGTCGTTGACCTTCAAGTCCAGCAGGGCGAAGCCGTTGCCGGACAAGACCGCGGCGCCCAGTTGGTCGCCCTCGCGGTCCTCGACCACGGTGCGGGCCGTGTACTCGCCGTCCAGCAGCGGCACCTCGCCCTCCGGCGTAGTCGCCACGACCGCGCCGGAAGCGTCCCGCTCCCACGCGCCCGCCTTGACCGCCTTGATGACCGCCTGCACGCCTCGGCCCAGCCGGGGCCCGGCCGCCCGCGCGTTGACCTCCAGACGGGTGTACACCCCGTGCCGGGCGGCCGCCTCCGCGGAATACTCGACGAAGGCCACATCCTTGACGTTGACCTCCGCCTTGACCAACTCCGCGAACGGCGCGAGCCGCTCCGCGTCCAAATCCGCCACCACCAGGGACGCCAACGGCTGGCGCACTTTCACGCCGTGCGCCTTGCGCATGGACAACGCCGCCGAGCAGACCTCCCGCACCCTTTCCATCACGGCGACCAGCGCGTCATCGGCCACCAAGGCGGCCGCGTCGGCGGAACCGGCGGCCAGCGACGGCCAGTCGCACAAATGCACCGACCGCCCCCCGGTCAGCCCGCGCCAGATCTCCTCGCTGATCATGGGCGCAAGCGGCGCCGTCACCCGCGTCAAGGTCTCCAGCACCGTCCACAGCACGTTGAACGCCGCCGGGTCCTCCGCCCAGAAGCGGTCGCGGGACTCGCGCACGTACCAGTTGTTGAGCGCGTCCAGGAACTCGCGGACCGACTCGCACGCCTCCGGGATGAGGTATTGGTCCAGTTGCGCGGTCACGTCCTCGACCAGGGACCGGGTCCGGGCCAGGATGTACCGGTCCAGTTCGCCCAGCCCCTCATGGTCTTGGGCGCCCACCCGCCGCCCCCGAACCCCGGCCCCGGCGTTCGCCGAGTTGGCGTAAAGCCCGAAGAACGACCAGGTGTTCCAAAGGGGCAGCAGCACTTGGCGCACCGCGTCCCGGATCGCCTCGTCCGTCACCACCAGGTTGCCGCCCCGCAGGATCGCCCCGGACATCAGGAACCACCGCATCGCGTCCGCCCCGTCCCGTTCGAACACCATCCGCACGTCCGGGAAGTTGCCTTTCGACTTCGACATTTTCAGGCCGTCGTCCCCGAGCACAATGCCGTGTGTCAGGCAAGTCCGAAAGCTCGGCTTGTCGAACAAGGCCGTCGCCAGGACGTGCAACGTGTAGAACCAGCCGCGCGTCTGGCCGATGTACTCGACGATGAAATCGCCCGGATAGTGCGACTCGAACCATTCGCGGTTCTCAAACGGGTAGTGCACCTGCGCGAACGGCATGGAGCCGGACTCGAACCAGCAGTCCAGCACCTCGCCCACCCGCCGCATGGTCGACTTCCCGGTCGGATCGGACGGATTCGGCCTGGTCAACTGGTCTATGGCGGGTCGGTGCAGGTCGTCCGGGCGCACCCCGAAGTCCCGTTCCAAGTCGTCCAGCGACCCGTACACGTCCACCCTGGGATAAGCCGGGTCGTCGGAGACCCAGACCGGGATGGGCGAACCCCAGTAGCGGTTCCGGGAGATGGACCAGTCCCTGGCGCCCTCCAGCCATTTGCCGAACTGCCCGTCGCGGACATGCTCCGGGGACCACTCGATCTCCTGGTTGAGCTCCACCATCCGGTCCCGGAACTTGGTCACCGCCACAAACCAGGAGGAGACGGCGTATTGGATAAGCGGCGTGTCGCAGCGCCAGCAGTGCGGGTAGGGATGGTCGTAGGTTTCCTGGCGCAGCAACTGGCGCGACTCTTTCAGTGCCTGCGTGATCGGCTTGTTCGCCTCGAACACGCCCAGGCCCTGCCAGGTGGTCACCGGGGCGGTGAACCGGCCCGCCGAATCGACCGGGTTGACCAACTCGATCCCCGCCGAATCGGTCACCGCCTTGTCCTCCTCGCCGTAGGCCGGCGCGATGTGCACCAGCCCGGTGCCGTCCTCCGTGGTGACGTAGTCCGCCGCGAGCACCCTGAAGGCGCCCTTGGCGGCCTGGTCCTGGAAGAAGTCGAACAGCGGCCGGTAGCGCAATCCCACCAACTCGCTCCCCTTGAAGCGCCCGATCACGTCCGGCTGTTCCCCCAACTCCCGCGCGTAGGCGCGCAGCCGGGCCTCGGCCAGCAGCACGCGTTCCCCGGCCATGTTCTCCGGGGCGACCAGGACGTAGTCCACCTCCGGGTTGACCGCCAGCGCCAGGTTGGATGGCAGCGTCCACGGGGTGGTGGTCCAGGCCAGCGCCACGGCGCCCGCCAAACGCTGGTGGACGGCCCGCCGCGACTGGGCGGCCTGAGCGACCCCCGCGTCCTCCGGGGCGCCGGCTGAGGTGCCGGAACCGGGCCGGACGGCATCGTCGGCATTGCCCGTCTCGTCTGCGTAAAGCTCGAAGCCAACGGTGACGGCGGTGTCTTGGCGCTGGCGGTAGACCTCGTCCATGCGGGTCTCCGAGGCGGACAGGGGCGTGCCGCAGCGGAAGCAGTACCAGAGGACCTGGTGGCCCTCGTAGATCAGGCCCTTGTCCCAAAGCGTCTTGAAGGCCCACATGACGGACTCCATGTAGGGCAGGTCCAACGTCTTGTAATCGTTGGCGAAGTCCACCCAGCGAGCCTGGCGGGAAACGTAGTCCTCCCACTGGTCCGTGTACCGCAGGACGGAGGCGCGGCAGGCGGCGTTGAACTCGGCCACCCCCATGCGGTCGATCTCCGACTTGTTCTTGATGCCAAGTTCCCGCTCCGCCTCGATCTCCGCCGGCAACCCGTGGCAGTCCCAGCCGAACCGGCGCTCCACCCGCCGCCCGCGCATGGTCTGGTAGCGCGGCACCACGTCCTTGACGTAACCGGTCAGCAGGTGCCCGTAGTGGGGCAGGCCGTTGGCGAAGGGCGGGCCGTCGTAGAACACGAACTCGTTCGCCCCGGCCCGGCCGTCCTGGTCCGCCGCCCGCTGGTCGATCGACGCCTGAAAGGTCCGGTCCTCGCCCCAGTACGCCAGGATCTCATGTTCAAGGGTGGGGAAGGCGGCCTTGGCCGGGACGTCTGTCAGGTCGGGACGGTGAAGTGGGTAAGCCATGGCGCCGGTGGTCCTTTTCGCGGTATTTGTCGGTCGTGTTGTTCGCTTTCACCGCGAGGACGATGCCGTCCGTTGGGCCAGGCTTCACGCCTTCAGGCCCGCTGTGAGCACCGCGGTACCACCTCGCTTGCCCGCGTCCCTTGGGCCGCGAGCCGCTTCGTCGATCAGGGCATTGGCCGCGCCCTGGGGCGCCCGGTTCTAGTGAGACCACGCGCGCCTGGCCCGCCAGGCCGCAAGGTCCGTTCTTCCGGGGAGCTCGCCGGTGATAGCCGGGTCGGTGCTCGCCAACCGCACAACTCTAGCCGATCCGGGCCTATTCCCGGCCGCATGGGCGCGTTCGCCCGCCTGGCCGGGTGGCCGCCCTTCCGACCGCCGGCAGGGCGGTCAAGCCCCGGGGCCGGACGGGGTTCGCTGGGCTTCGGCGGCCTCGAATAGCCGGGTCGTCAGGCCGTATAGCCGCTGGACGTTGTTTTCCAGGCCGTAGTAGTGCCCAATGTAGGCGGCCTCCAGGCCGAGGAGCATCAGGTTGAGAGCGATCAGGCCGGCCAAGGTGGGGCCGTCCGGGTCACCGGCGGCCAGGAACCAGGCCAGGGCGGCCAAGGCGGCGACGGCCAGTCCCCCGAAGAAGAACGTGACCAGCAGGTGGATCAGGCGCTCGTGTTGGAAGTTTTGGGTTTGGCGGTGATGGTAGTCGGCGAGTCGGCTGAGCCTCTCCCGGTCTCCGTCAATCCCGGCCAGCCGTTCCTCCACGGCCTCAATGTGCGCCCTGATCCGCGCGTTCACGCAAAAGAGCCTACTGCGGCGCCCCGGCGGCGCGCGTGCCAGACGCCCTCTGAGGCCCAATTCCCCGTCGCGGGCGAGTTCAAGGCCCCACGCCGCCCGGACGGCGCTCCCGCGCCGGATGTGTCTTCACCCGAAGCATCTGGGAGGATAGGACACCGTGAGCCAACACCGTCAGTTATCCCATCTGCACCCCGCCGTGCCCGAACGCCCCGCCCTGGACGGGTTGGAGGACAAATGGGACAAGGCCTGGTCAGAGCAAGGCGTCTACACGTTCCAGCCCGGCACCCCGCGTGAGCAGGTCTTTTCCATTGACACGCCGCCGCCAACCGTCTCCGGGTCGCTGCATGTGGGCCACGTCTTCTCCTACACCCACACCGACGTTGTGGCGCGCTTCCAGCGCATGCGCGGCAAGGACGTCTTCTACCCCATGGGCTGGGACGACAACGGGCTCCCGACCGAACGCCGGGTGCAGAACTACTACGGCGTGCGCTGCGAGCCGTCGCTCCCGTACGACCCGGATTTCACCCCGCCGCAAGAAGGCGGCGAGGGCAAGTCCACCAAGGCCGCCCACCAGGTGCCCATCTCGCGCCGGAACTTCGTCGAGCTGTGCGAGCGCCTCTCGTCCCAGGACGAGAAGCAGTTCGAGGCCCTCTGGCGCCACTTGGGGCTTTCCGTCGACTGGTCGCAGACGTACCAGACCATCGACCGCCACTCGCGCGCCACCTCGCAGTTGGCGTTTCTCCGCAACCTGGCCCGCGGCGAGGCCTACCAGCAGTTGGCCCCCACGCTTTGGGATGTGACCTTCCGCACGGCCGTCGCCCAGGCCGAGTTGCTCGACAAGGACCAGCCCGGTGCCTATCACCGGATCGGCTTTAGCCGCGCGGAAGGGCCTTCCGCGAACCCCGCCGATGCCGTCCGCCCGCCCGCCGCGGCCGCCCAGCCCGGTCAGCGGGTTTTCATTGAGACGACCCGACCCGAACTGCTTCCCGCCTGCGTCGCCTTGGTGGCGCACCCCGATGACGAGCGCTACCAGGACTTGTTCGGCGCCCATGTGGTGGTGCCGCTGTTCGGCACCGAGGTGCCGGTGGTGGCCCACCGGCTGGCCGAGCCGGACAAGGGCTCCGGGATCGCCATGGTCTGCACCTTCGGCGACGTCACGGACGTGATCTGGTGGCGCGAGCTTCACCTGCCGACCAGGGCGATCCTGGGCTGGGACGGCCGCGTCCTGCCGGAGCCGCCCATGGGGATCGACTCGGAGGAGGGCTTGGCGAACTACGCCCAACTGGCCGGGCTGACGGTGTTCAGCGCCCGCCAGCGCGTGGTGGAGTTGCTCCGCGAGGCGGGCGACATGGAGGGCGAGCCCCAGCCGATCGAGCACAAGGTCAAGTTCTTCGAGAAGGGCGAGAAGCCGCTCGAGATCATCCCGACCCGCCAGTGGTATTTGACGAACGGGGGCACCGGCGAGGAGTTGCGCGCCCAGTTGCTGGCCCGCGGCGACGAGTTGACCTGGTTCCCGGAGTTCATGCGCGTGCGCTACCAGAACTGGGTCGAGGGGCTGAACAGCGACTGGCTGATCTCCCGCCAGCGCTTCTTCGGCGTGCCGTTCCCGGTCTGGTATCCGGTGGACCAGTTCGGCCACCCGGTCTACGACCGGCCGATCCTCCCGCCGGAGGACGCGCTGCCGGTCGACCCGGCCTCGGACGCGCCCGCCGGCTACAAGCCCGAGCAGCGCGGCAAGCCCGGCGGCTTCATTGGCGACCCGGACGTGATGGACACCTGGGCCACGTCCTCGCTGACCCCGCAGATCGCCACCCACTGGCGCGACGACCAGGGCTTGTACCAGTCGACTTTCCCAATGGACCTCCGCCCGCAGGCCCAGGACATCATCCGCACCTGGCTGTTCGCCACGGTGGTCCGGGCGGACCTGGAGCAACACTCCTTGCCCTTCTACAACGCCGCCATCAGCGGTTTCATCCTCGACCCGTTCCGCAAGAAAATGTCCAAGTCGGTGGGCAACGTGGTCACCCCGATGGGTTTGCTACAGGAGCACGGGTCCGATGCCGTCCGTTACTGGGCCGCCTCCGCCCGCCTTGGCACCGACGCGGCTTTTGACCCCGGCCAGATGAAGGTCGGGCGGCGCCTCGCGATCAAGCTCCTGAACGCCTCGAAGTTCGCGCTCTCCTTCCTGGCCGAGGAAGAGGCGGCTGCTTCGGCGGCCGGGCCGAAGCTGGTCCTCGACCCGGCGTTGGTGACCGACCCGCTGGACTTGTCCATGTTGGCCGCCCTGCGGGAGGTCGTGGCGACCGCGACCGAGGCCCTTGCGGGTTACGACCACACGCGGGCGTTGGAGGTGACGGAGACCTTCTTCTGGACGTTCTGCGACGACTACATCGAATTGGTCAAGGCGCGCGCGCATGGGGCGGTTGGCCCCGAGGGCGCCGAGTCGGCCCGCACTGCCCTGGGCTTGGCCCTGTCGGTGCTGCTCCGGTTGTTCGCGCCGTTCCAGCCTTTCGCCACGGAGGAGGTCTGGTCCTGGTGGCACCAGGCGGGTGACTCGATTCACCGCGAGCCGTGGCCCACCCCGGACGAACTGGGCGGAGACTGCTCCAAGCCAGGCGACCCGACCGTCTTGGCGGTGGCCGGCGGCGTGCTGGGCGCGCTCCGGCGGGCGAAGTCTGAGGCCAAGGTCTCAATGCGCACCGAGATCGAGTCCGCGACGGTGGCCGTCCCGGCCAACTTGACCGCCGCGGCGGTGGCCGCCAAGTCCGACATCATGGCGGCGGGCCGAACGGCGGACCTGACGCTGGCGGCCTCCGACACGGAGACAATCACCCTGCTCCAATCCACCCTGTAAAAACGGGGACGGTACCTATTTCCGGCGAGCCGGAAATAGGTACCGTCCCCGTTTTCGGGTGGGCCCGGCGGAGGCCGGGAGCAGACGCCGTCCCCGCTGCGGTCACTCGCGGCGCAGTAGTTCCGGGGTTAGGCGGATCCGGGTGAGCGGCACGGTGAACGCCGCGATCAGAGCCGCGCCGAAGACCACCGCGCAAAGGGCGATGCCCAGTTGCGGCCAGGGAAAGTCCACGTAGTCGAGCCGGTAGTCGGGCAGCCAGTAGCAAAGGAGCGCCGCCGCCCCGCCCACCGCGCCCAACACCACCGCGCCTCCCAAAGGCGCTGAGACCTGCAGCAACTGCGCCCGCCGCAGCACGCCGCCCGGAATCCCCAGCGCGAACTGGCGGGCCATGATGGCGCGCCGCTCCCTCGCCCGGTCCACTCCGGCGATCATCAGGTTGAGCAAGGCGACCGCGACCGCCAGGGCGATCAGCGCCCAGAACCCCGTCAGCAGCATCACCGCTTCGCGGTAGTACCGGAGGTCCTCGCCCGTGGCGACCAGCCCCAGCGGGCCGACCGCCTCCGCGAGGCGGTCTTGCGCCTCCAGGCCCGGCTGGTCCACCAGCACAAACAGTTCGTCCGGCTCTCCCAAGGCGGCGGCCAATTGACGCGGGATGAACCAGCCGCCGTAGTCCGGCCGCCAACGCGTGCCCTGGTCGCGGACCGGCACGGGCGGAAGATCCACAACCTCCTCAGACACGGGGAATCGGACCGGCGGCGCGTCCGGCCGGCGGTCCAGCGTCAATGTCAGCGCGTCGATGTCCGGCCGCACGGGCTCTTCTTGGGCGCCGTAGATGCTGTACTGGCTGGGGCCCGGCAGCATCCAGCGGACTTCCTGGTCGCTGCAATTCGTCGCGCCCGGCATGATCACCGCCAGGTCGGCGCACGTCGCCACGATCACGGCCTCGCCGCAGTATTCGCGGTCGGGGTCGCATTCCCAGACTTCCGCCCCCGGTTCGGGGCCCCAAGCGAAGTCCCATTGGCCCGTCACCAAGCGGGCCTCGGGCAGCGCCGCCACCGCCGCCTCGACGGACGGCGCGATGGTCGGCGCTTGATCGCCGGCGAGCCAGATCGGCTCGCCATCGGCGGTGGTCACGTCGGGCGGCCTGGCTTCGCCAGCGTCTCCCGCCGGCTCCGGGCGCAGGGTCACCGCTTGCGGCCCGTCCTTCAGCACCCGTTCGCCCCAGCGCATCCCGCCGTTGTTGTCCATCTTCCAAAGCTGACCCGCAGACGCGACCATCAAGAAGACCACCGCGCCAAGCCCCAGCACCAGCCGCGCCCCCGAGGCCGGCTCCGCCAGGATTCCCCGCCCCGCCAACCGGACCGAAGGGCGTCGGCTTCGCGCGAGGCGCCTCCCCACGCGGTCCTGGATCAGCGGCACGCCCAGCGCCATCCCGACCACCACGCCCGCCACGCCCGCCAGGACCAAGCCGCCCCGCAGTTGGCCGGGGCGCAATCCGGGGACGGTGCTCAACCAAACCAGCAGGCCGGCGCCTGCGGCGAACGGCCCCAGCCGCCACCAGCCGGGCCGTCCGCGCCCGGTGCGCGCCCGCTGGCTCTGCGGCTCTGCCCGCAGGCGCCGCGCCGGCGCGGCGGCCAGCACGGCCGAGCCGAGCCCCAGGGCCAAAGGGATCCCGGCCAGCCAGCCCGGCCCCAATTCCAACGTCCCCGGCAACACCCGCTGCCCGTTTACCACCAACCCCGCCGATGCCGCCGGCCCCAGCAAAGCGAACAATCCCACTCCGACGCCGGCCCCGGTCAGCGCCAGCAAGCCGTTTTCGGCCATGGCGACAGCCCCGGTTCGTCCGGGGCTTACTCCCAGCAGGCGAAGGGTCGCCAACCGGCGGTCGCGGGTCGCGGACGAGAGGCGCCCGACCGTCGCCAACAGCATGAACACGGGAATGACCACGAACATCATCACCACGGCCACGGCCTGCCTGGCCGCCGGATCGAGGGCGTCACCCTGGCCGGTCAGCGCCCCGGGCAGGGCGGCCAACCCCGCTATCAGGAGCGCGGCCACGGCGTTGCCGGTCATGATCCCCAGTTTGCGTCCCAGCGAATCAGCCCGGATGAAACGCCAAGCGACCCTCAGCGTGGCGCCCATGGCCCGTCCCCGCCAAGCGGCGAAGCGGCCGGCGGCAGCCCGCCGTCGCTCGCGGCCGAAGACCGCCCGGCAACTCCGTCGCTTGCCGACCCGCCAGCGGCAAGCGTTCGCGGCAGAGGCCCACCGAACCAGCCAGGCGGCCGGTCCTGCGCGCTTTCACCGCCCAGCGCGCCCCCCGCCGGCGTTTGCGGCGGCGGAGCGCCGAACCAACCGGACGGGACGCTCGGCACGCCGTCGCCTGCCGACCCGGCAGCGGCCGACGTTCGCGGCAGCGGCGGAATGGGGCGGCCGAGCGGAGGCTGGGGGACGGCATCGGGCGTCGGGGCTTCTTCGCCCAAGACGTGGCCGTTCCATAGGAGGATCTCGCGGCCCGCCCACGCGGCCACGCGCGGTTCGTGGGTGACCAACAGGACGGCGGTGCCCTGGTCGCGGGCGGCGCTGACGAAGGCCTCCAAGACCAGTTCGCCGTTGACGGTGTCGAGAGAGCCGGTGGGCTCGTCGGCCAGGATGACCTTGGGGCCGTGGACCAGGGCGCGCGCCACCGCGGCCCGCTGCGCCTCGCCGCCGGAGACCTCTGAGACCAGTCGATCCGCCTAGTCGGCCACGTCCAGGCGGCCAAGGTAATCCCTGGCCCGGCGGCGGGCGGGGCCGGGCGCCAAACCGGTCAACGGGAGCGGCAATTCGACGTTTTCAGCCAGTGTCAACTCCGGAATCAGGTCGCCGAACTGGAAGACGAACCCGAAGTGCCTCAGCCTGAGCTCGCCGCGCCGCTTTTCCGACCATTGGTCGGTGCGCTCGCCCTCGAACCAGACGCTGCCCGAATCCGGCCTGAGCAGCCCCGCCAGCAGGTGGAGCGCCGTCGACTTGCCGGAGCCGGACGGCCCCATCAACGCCACGATCTCCCCGGGCGCGAGCGCCAGCGAAACCCCTGTCAGCACCTCGGTGGGGCCGAACGACCGCCGGAGGTCCACGCCCGCGAGAACTGCGCGCCGCGCCTGGTCCGGCGCCGACACCGCGTCAGGCGCCACGGCCACATGTCCGCCGCCCATGTCACTCGCCCCCCTCGCCTCGCCGCCCGCCGCGGCCTTCTGAACGACCCCCGGCGCGTGAGCCGCGTCCCGCGTCGGAGCCGCTTCGGCCGGCTGGACCCAAATGGCCGTCTGGGCTGGACGCAGTGGCCGGGCCGGCCTCCGGGCTCCGCCCCGCATCCGCCGCTGCGAGGCGTGCAGCCGCCAATTCGATCCATTTCAAGTCGGCCTCCAGGTGGGCGATCTCAAAGTCGCCGGCCAGCCGGTCGATCGCATCGCCCTCATGCCGAGCCTTGGTCAACTCCCGCATCCGCGCCACGTAAACCCGCTGTTGGGCGGCCAAGATCTGGGCGGCGGGACGCCCCGACACCAGGGCGAGCACCACCTTGGTGAACAGTTCGGCGGGCCGCCCGGCGGGCAGGCGCGGCGTGGTGAGCCAGGAGTCGAAGTCCTCCACGCCCAGGTCCGTGATGGCGTAGACCCGCCGTTCGGCGCCGTCGCCGGGGGCGAAGCCCACGTCTTGGACCAAGCCGTCCCGCTCCAGGCGGGCCAGAGTCGCGTAGACCTGGCCGAACTTTAGTTCCCGGCCCTGCCCCAGCAACTCGTCGTACCGCTGCTTGAGGGCCCATCCGTGCGAGGGACCGGCCCCCAAGATGCCCAACATTGCCATCGCCACGCTCATGCCGCCAATATACACTCAATGTATATCGAGGCAAACGCCGCTTGAAGCGGGGCCTTGCCAGAGGCGGAGGTGGCAATGGCCGTACCCGTTCCGTTCCTTCCCCGTGCGCGGGGACCAAGGAAACTCTCCGGGGCCGCGGCCAAAGCGATGGGGCACCGGGTTGCCGGAGGCGCGGCGGACGGCACCGCGCCGAGGCTGGTTGGCCGCCGAGGACCGCGCTCTGTTCGGCCGACCCGTCAATTGGCGTTTCTGTGCTGTCGGCCCACGCCCAGTGGCGTCTTCCGTGCCGCAGACCCGCCCAGCGGCGTCTCCTGTGCCGCACGGGCCTGCCAACCCCGCCGACCGGCGTTTCCTGTGCCGCCAGCTCGTCGAGTGGCGGATCGTGTGCCGCCGACGCCGCCCAGCGGCGTTTCCTGTGCCGCGCGGGCCCCCCAACCCCGCCGACTGGCGGATTTTGTCCGCGCGGTTTTGCGTACGCGCTGGTCAGAGGGTTGGCCTTCGTCGAGTGGCGTACATTATCCACCGCTCGACGAGGTGGATGGCCAAGGACGGCACAAGAAACGCCACTGGGCGGCCCGGACGTTGCCGAATCCGCCGTTCGGCGCCGAGTGGCGGATCCTGTACCGGCGACACCGCCCAGCGGCGGATCACGGGTCCGCCAACCCATGACACAGCGGCACAAGACCCGTCCCTCGGCCTTCTCGGCCAACCCCCACCCACGGATCCAGGCGGAAGCGCCGGAAACGGCCTCAAAATGGGGACGGCGCCAGGACCCGGTCGGCCGGAAACGGCCTCCCAAACCCCATTGAGCCGCCTTCCCCAGGTCCCCCTCGGCGCGGCCGGACACGGAATGGTAATAGACGGCAAGGTATCTTTATGCGTGGCCGTGCTCCGACGTCGGGGCCGCGGAATGAACCAACCAACGCAAGCAAAGGACTAACACCCATGACTATCCGTCCTAGTAGAGCCCTGCTCGGCCTTGGCCTGGCCATCAGCGCGACCCTCGCGCTGGGCGCCTGCGGCACCGGCGAAGTTGAAAGGGCCGGCGAGGCCAGCAAGAGCCCAAGCGCGGGGGCCGGCGCCGGGGCCAGCGAAGAGGCGCCAACGGTCAAGACCGTCACCGAAGGCAAGCTGAAGGTCTGCACCAACCCGCCTTACGCCCCGTTCGAGGCCACAGACGGAACCGAGGTCTTCGGCTTCGACATGGACTTGACCACCGAGGTCGCCAATGATCTAGGCCTGGAGATCGAGTTCGTGATCGCCGGCTTCGAGTCGATCGAATCTGCGGCCGCGATCGACACCGGCACCTGCGACATTGGCGCCAGCGCCCTGTCCATCACGGAAGACCGGCTCGCCAAGCTCGACTTCTCCGACTCCTATTACGAGACCACCATGGGCCTGCTGGTCAAAGCGGACTCCGGCATTGCCACCATCGCGGACCTGGTCGACAAGCCGGTCGGCGTCCAGCAGGGCACCACCGGCGAGGACTGGGCGAACGAGCAGCCCGAACTGACCAACATCAAACAGTACGAGGGCCTGGGCGACCAGGTGACGGCGCTCAAGGCGGGCGACGTGGTGGGCGTGTTCAACGACGTGCCGACCTTGACCCCGTACGAGGACGAGGGTTTCACCGTGGTGGACACCTTCGCCACCGGCGACAAGCTCGGCTTCGCAGTCCAGAAGGGCAACACGGCCCTGCTCGACCAGATCAACAAGACGCTGCAGCGGCTCCGCTCGGACGGCTCGTATGACGAATACGTCGCGAAGTGGTTCTCCGTCAAGGAGTGACCGCCCCGCCGAACCAGCCTGTTAGGAGGCGGCTGCCGCAATGACGGTTGCTCAACTTGCGCTCATCTACGCCCCCTGGATCGCGGTGTCGCTCGCGGCCTTGGCCCTTGCTGTCCTGCCGGGAACCTACCGGCGCGGCTGGGTTCGCGGGTGGGTCGCGGGGGCGGCCGTCGCGCTGGTCGCCTACCCGGTGGGGGTCCTGGCGGCACCCGCCTGGCTGGTGGTCACGGTCTATTGGATTCCCGCCGGCGGCGCGGCCGCATCCGTCGCGCTGCTGGCGGCCGGTTTGGCAGGGCTCGCCGGTTCCCGTCGCCGCGCACGCCTTGAGCAAGCCGCCGATGCCGTCCGGTCGCCCGACGCCCCCATTCCGGCCGCCGGTTCGCCGACGTTGGCGGCGGCGCGGGGGTCCGCGCCCGAAGAAGGCCCTGTGGTCGCCGCGGCGAGCCGTGAAGAACCAGCCACGGCGACGCCGCCAAGCGACACGGCGGCGGCCGCTCCCCCCGCCGGAAAGGGCGGCGGCGCGCCAGCGGTCGCGGTCCTGGCCGACGGCCGGCGGCGGGGGCTGCGCCCCAGCGACCGCGCCAGCCTGGTCCGGGGGCTCCAGTACGGCGTGCTGCTCGGAGCGGTCGTCATTTTGGCGCTGGTCACCGACTGGGAGTTGATGTCGCAGCGGCTGTTCACGTTGGCGGGCCTGCGCCGAGTGGGCCCCAGGATCATCCCGGACTTCTTCAACACGGTCCGCTACACTCTGGGGGCGTTCGCGGTCTCCCTGTCGCTGGGCACGGTCCTCGCCCTGATGAAGCTGTCCGCCGCGCGGCTCTACCGGGGGCTGGCCACCGCCTACATCGAGTTCTTCCGGGGCATGCCCGCGCTGATTGTGGTCTTCGCGGTCGCGTATGGGATCCCGATGGCGCTGGGCGTGACCATCCCCACCATCTCCCTCAAGGCGGCGCTGGCGCTGGGCTGCGTCTCCGCCGCCTACATGGCCGAATCGATCCGCGCGGGCATCCAGGCGGTGCCGAAGGGGCAGGTCGAGGCGGCCCGCTCGCTCGGCATGTCGCACGGCAAGACGTTGCAGTCGGTGGTCATCCCCCAGGCGTTTCGGATAGTCCTGCCGCCGGTCACCAACGAGATCATCCTGCTCACCAAGGACACGTCGCTGGTCTACGTGATGGGCTTGGCGACACGCGAATACGAGTTGACCAAACTGGCGCGCGAAAGCCTGTCGGAGCCGCACGGCGGCCTGACCGCGCTGTTCGCGATAGGCGCCTGCTACCTGATCATCACCCTGCCGCTGGGCTTCCTGGTCCGGCGCATGGAACGCGGCTTTGGGAGGGCCAAGTCATGAGCGCCACCGCCGGCGGGGCCGGCCAGGCCGGCCCCGTGATCGAGATTCGCGGGCTGCACAAGAGCTTCGGGGACACCCCCGTTCTGAAAGGCATAGACCTGACCGTGGGCGCCGGGGACGTGGTCTGCGTGATCGGCCCCTCCGGCTCCGGCAAGTCCACCCTGCTGCGCTGCGTCAACCTGCTGGAGCAGCCCACGGCCGGTTCGATCAAGCTGCTCGGAGTCGAGGTGACGGACCCGGATGTGGACATCGACCGTGTCCGCACCCATGTCGGGATGGTGTTCCAGTCCTTCAACCTGTTCCCGCACAAGAACGTCCTGGACAACCTGACGCTGGCCCAGCGCAAGGTCCTGCGGCGCTCCAAGGAGGAGGCGGAGGCGGTGGCCCTGCGCAACCTTGAGCACGTCGGGCTGGCGGACCGGGTGGACGCCTACCCCGCCCAGTTGTCCGGCGGCCAGCAGCAGCGGGTGGCGATCGCGCGGGCGCTGTCCATGGACCCGGCCATGATGCTGTTCGACGAGCCGACCTCGGCGCTTGACCCGGAGTTGGTGGGCGACGTGCTGGCCGTCATGCGGGACCTGGCGCAAAGCGGCATGACCATGATGGTGGTGACCCATGAGATGGCGTTCGCCCGCGAGGTCGGAGACCGGGTGGTCTTCATGGACGACGGCCAGGTGATGGAGGAGGGGCCAGCCGCCCAGGTGATCGGCGCCCCGCGGACCGAACGCGCGCGGGTGTTCCTGCACCGCGTCCTAAACCCGACCGGCATTGACGACTCAGAGCTGGGGCAAACCGAGCCCCCGCAGCCGGGCGACCCGGACTATGTGGCCCCCAAGGGGGGCCACGGAACGCATCCGCGAACCGGCGCGGGCGGCAACGAAGGCGAGGGCTACGTCCCGCTGACCGTGCGCTGACTTGTGGGCCGGCCCGGACGGCATGGGCAACTGAACGAACGTGGTCCGGCCGGGCGAACCGGGCGGCATCGGCGGCTGGAAAGCCGGCGGCTACTTCTTCGAGCGGCCGCGGGCCGTCAAGCGGGTGCCCGCCCAGTCTTTGCCGACCGAGATCGAATTGGCGGTGTGCAGGCCCGCAATTCCGGCGGCCTCGTGGATGTCCGAGGCCTCGACGTAGCCGGGGCGGCCCGGTTTGGGCGTCAGCACCCAGACCACGCCGCCGTGCTCAAGGGGCGACAGCGCGTCGACAATCGTGTCGGTCAGGTCGCCGTCGCCTTCCCGCCACCAGATCAGGGCCGCGTCGGTGACGTCGTCCCAGTCCTCGTCGACCAGGTCCGCGTCGATCGCTTCCTCAATGGCCTCTCTGAGGTCGAAGTCCACGTCGTCGTCATACCCGATCTCCTGCACAACCTGGCCGCCGGTCAGCCCGAGCGGCGCGTCCGGCGGCGCGCCCGCAGAAAAGGTCCCGTCTTTCGGGGTCAACGTACTCATCACCGCCAACGCTAGTCGAGGATTCGCCTGGGCGCACGCGGGGATTCGGCGATTTGTGGCCTGTCCGGGGCGTCAATTGTTGGGTGACCACAAATCGGCCGTAACATGGCGGCATGGCACGGAGCTCCCAAACTCATCCGGTTCCCTGCGCGACCACTGTGGCGCGGCTGTCCTCACACCGGGACCGACTGGTCACGCAGGTCATGAAATCGATCGACTTGGAGCACACGTGGTACCGCGCGCTTTCCGCCGAGGACCGCTCTTGGGTCGGTCTGGTGGCCCAAGCCTCGGTGGACGCCTTCATCGCCTGGTGCCGGGACAAGGGCTCCTCCGCCGGTTCCTCGCAGGAGATCTTCGCGGTCGCGCCGGCCGAGTTGACCCGCACCGTCTCGCTTCACCAGACGCTGCTGCTGGTCAAGAGCGGTGTCGACGTGATCGAGGCGGAGGCGGAGGTCCTGTCCGCGCCGGGCAAGGCTTCCGAGTTGCATGACGCGATTCTCCGCTATTCCCGCGAGTTCGCCTTCGCGACGGCCGAGGTCTACGCCCGCGCGGCGGAGATGCGGGGATCCTGGGACGCCCGCCTGGAAGCCTTGGTGGTGGACTCGCTGATCAGAGGCGACGTCGGCCCGTCGGTGCGGTCCCGGATCGCGGCGCTCGGCTGGTCCTCCACCGGGCAGGCCATCTGCCTGGCGGCCGGAATCCCCGCGCCGCTGGGCGAGGGGCGGGTCCGCGAGGTGCGCTCGGCGCTGCGCGCCGCCGCCCCCGACTCGCTGGCCGGGTTCCAGTCCGACCGCGTTTTGCTCCTGTTCAGCGGCCTGGACGACTTCCAACCGGCGGTCACTTCGCTGCTGCCCGCCCTGGGCGACGGCCCCGTCGTGATAGGGCCGAAGGTGCCCTCGTTGGAAGACCTCCCCCGTTCGATCCGGGCGGCCAACGCGGGCCTGGACGCCTTCGCGGCGTGGCCCGGCGCGCCCCGCCCGGTCCTGGCCGACGACTTGCTGCCGGAACGCCTGCTGATAGGCGACCCGGAGGCGCGCGCCACCTTGCTCGACCGTGCCTACCGCCCTTTGGTCGAGGCCGGCAAGGACGTCGCTTTGACCTTGGCCACCTATTTGGAACTGGGGCGTTCCCTGGAGGGCGCGGCCCGCGTCTTGTTCGTCCATCCCAACACGGTGCGCTACCGGCTGGGCAAAATCACCGAGATCTGCGGCTGGGATCCCGGCGACCCGAGGGAGGCCTACGTCCTCCAGCACGCCTTGGCGGTGGGACGGCTCGGGGCCAGGTAGGGCGCCGCGCGGACGCGCGTCCGCCGGGCGGGTGACGCCGGACCTTTGGAGGGTTCCCACAAAAGCCCTGACGGGGTGCTGTGGCGGATTAGGGCGGCGCGACCGGGGCCGGGGACGGACACTGGAAGGCGTGCGCGCGTTGGTCGCGCCCGGTCAGGGCGCTCAGAAGCCGGGAATGCTGGTCCCTTGGTTGGGCGTGGACGGCGCCCGCGAACGGTTGGCGCGCTGGTCCGAATTGGCCGAGGTCGACCTGTTTGAGCACGGGGTGGACTCCGCGGCTGACCAGATCCGCGACACCGCCATTGCCCAGCCGCTGCTGACGGCGGCCGCACTGTTGTCTTATGAGGCCGTCGACCAGCCCTTCGACCTGGTGGCGGGCCACTCTGTCGGCGAGTTCGGCGCCGCCGTCATTGCGGGCGTGCTGAGCGCGGATGACGCCATGGCGGCGGCCGGCGCGCGCGGGCGGGCCATGGCGGCCTGCGCCGCCGCCCAGCCCAGCGCCATGGCGGCCGTGGTGGGCGGGGCCCCGGACGCGGTCCTGGAGGCGATCGAGCGGTCTGGCGCTTGGGCCGCCAATTTCAACGGGCCCAGCCAAATCGTGGCCGGCGGCCGGGCCGAGGCGATCGACCGCCTGGTGGAGGCGGCCCCGGCGCGGACGCGGGTGATCCGCTTGGACGTGGCGGGCGCCTTCCACACGCCCCTGATGGCGGCGGCGGAGCACGCGCTGAGGGCGGCCTTGGCCGGAGTCCAGGTGGCGGACGCCCAGGTGCCGCTGGTGACGAACCACGCGGGCCTGGCTATGACCAATGGCCACCAGATCATGGAGTCGATCATCCGTCAGGTGACGCTGCCGGTCCGCTGGGACCTGGTGCTGGAGACGTTCGCGGCGCGGGGCGTGGGCGCCCAATTGGAACTCGCCCCGGCCGGAGTCCTGACCGGGATAGCCAAACGCGCCCTCAAGGGCGCCCAACTGGAAACGGTCAACACACCGGAGGCGTTCGCATGAGCGCCGCAGGCGCCAAGCGCCCAGCCCCGATTCTCCGCGAGCCGGACCCCCGGTCCGGCTCGCGGATCGCGGCGGTGGGCGGGGCGCGCGGGGAGCGGTTGGTCACAAACGAGGAACTCGCCGGTCCGATCAACTCCTCGGACGAATGGATCAAGTCCCGGACGGGGATAACCACCAGAGCGCGGGCCACGGCCGACCAGTCGATGCTGGACCTGGCCGAGGCGGCAGCCCGGCAGGCCATAGGCCGCGCCGGCTTGGCCCCAGCACAGGTGGACGCCGTGATCTTGGGATCCGTCACGCACTTCGTCCAGACCCCGGCGGCGGCGCCCCAGTTGGCGGCCAGGCTGGGCGCGGTCGGCGCGGCGGCGTTCGACGTCTCGGCGGCGTGCGCGGGCTACTGCTACGGCATCGGACTGGCCGACGGGCTGGTGCGCGCCGGAGCCGCCGCGAACGTCCTGGTGGTGGGGGCGGACAAACTGTCCGACATGGTGGACCCGACCGACCGGACCATCTCCTTCCTGCTGGGGGACGGCGCCGGGGCGGCCGTGGTCACCGCGTCAGACCGCCCCCGGATAGGCCCCACGGTGTGGGGATCCGACGGCTCCAAAGCCGACCGGGTTGGCCAAAACCTGGACTTCCGCGAGGCGGTGGCCAGCGGAATCTGGCCCACACTGCGCCAAGACGGGCCCGTGGTCTACAAATGGGCCGTGTTCGAAATGGCGAAGGTGGCACTGGCGGCGATCGCGGCGGCCGGCCTGGCCCCGGACGACATCGAAGTCTTCATTCCGCATCAGGCCAACCTCCGCATCATTGAGCAGCAGGTCAAACGGATCGGCTTCGGGCCGGACGTGGTGGTGGCCCGCGACATCGCGGAGACCGGCAACACGTCCGCGGCGTCCATTCCGCTGGCGACCGAACGCCTGGGCCGCGACGACCCGGCCGTGGGGGGGCGCCTGGCGCTCCAAATCGGCTTCGGGGCCGGGCTTGCCTACGCCGCCCAGGTGGTCGAATTGCCGCCGGCCGCAGGCCTTCAAGACATCCCGCAGGACAATCAAGAAGACACCAACGAAAGGAACGCCCGTGGCACTGGACAAGACTGAGGTTCTAGACGGCCTGATCGAGATCATCGTGGATGAAACCGGCTTGGACTCGGCTGAGATCACGCCCGAGAAGAACTTCGCCGACGACTTGGACATCGACTCGATGTCCATGATGACGATCATGACCCTGGCCGAGGACAAATTCGGCGTGGAAATCCCCGACGACTCGGTGGGGACCCTCCACACCGTCGGGGACGCGGTCGACTTCATCGCGGGCGCCTGAGGACAATGGCCGCTCCGCAGATCGTCGTCACCGGCCTGGGGGCGACCACCCCGTTGGGCGGAGACGTGGAGTCGACCTGGCGGGCGGTCCTGGCCGGCGAGCCGGGCGTCCACGCCCTGGACAACACGTGGGCCGAGGATTTCGGGATAGTCTCCAACTTCGCCGCCACGCTGAAAGTGGCCGCCGATGCCGTCTTGTCACGCCAGGAGCAGCGCCGCAACGACCCGTCCGCCCAGTACGCGCTGATCGCCGCGCGGCAGGCTTGGGCCGACGCGGGCGCTCCCCCGGTCGCGCCGGAACGCCTCGCGGTGGTCATGGCGACGGGCATTGGCGGCCTGCACACCATGTTGGGGGCTTGGGACACGGTCCGCGAGCGGGGGGCCCGGCGGCTCCTGCCTTTGACGGTGCCCATGCTGATGCCGAACTCGCCCGCCGCGGCCGTCGCGATCGACTTGTCCGCCCGCGCGGGGGCCCACGCCCCGGTTTCAGCTTGCGCCTCCGGCGCGGAGGCCGTGGTGACGGCCGCCCGCCTGATCGAATTGGGCTTGGCGGACGTGGTGGTGGCCGGGGGCGCCGAGGCGGCGATCCACCCCTTGACGCTGGGTGCCTTCGGCAAGATGCAGGCGCTGTCCACCAGGTCGGATTCGCCGGAGACGGCCTCCCGGCCTTATTGCGCCACCCGCGACGGTTTCGTCATGGGCGAGGGCGCGGGCGTTCTGGTCCTGGAGTCGGCCGCCCACGCCGAGGCGCGCGGGGCGAAGGCCCACGCCGTGCTGGCGGGTGTCGGCTCTTCGGCGGACGCCTATGACGTGGCGCCTCCCGACCCGACGGGCCAGGGCCAATTGCGGGCCATGCGGGCGGCCCTGGCGGCTGCGGGACCCGAGGCGCGGGCGAACCTGGCCCACGTCAACGCCCACGCCACCGCGACCCCGGCGGGGGACCCGGTTGAGGCCCGGGCCATTGCGGACGCGCTCGCGGAAGCCTTGGGCTCGCGGGAGGCCGCCCTGGCGGTGCCGGTCAGCGCCACCAAGTCCATGACCGGCCACCTGTTGGGCGCCGCCGGCGCGGTCGAGTCGATTTTCGCCATCCTGGCGCTGCGGGACCGCCTCGCCCCGCCCACCATCAACATTCAGGAACTGGACCCGGAAGTCCCCTGCCGCGTGGTCCGGGACCGACCGGAGCCGCTGCCCGCCGAAGGCGGCCTGGCGGCTTTGAACAACGCGTTCGGCTTTGGCGGCCACAACATGGCGCTGGTCTTCGCCATCCCCTAAGACCGAAAAACGGGGACGGTACCTATTTCCGGCCGGCCGGAAATAGGTACCGTCCCCGTTTTTCGTCCCCGTTTTTGGCGTCAGCCCACCTGGTGCAGCCAGCGGACGGGGGCGCCGGCGCCCGCGTAGCGGAACGGCTCCAGTTCGTCGTCCCAGGCCTGGCCCAACGCCAAGTCCAGCCCGCGGCGCAGCGCGATCAGGTCGCCCCGGCAGTCGAGGGCGGCGCGGATGCGGTCCTCCGGCACCATGGTGTTGCCGTGGACGTCTACCACGGCGTGGAAGATCCCCAGGGACGGGGTGTGGGACCAGCGGCCGCCGTCCGCGCCGAACGAGGGCTCCTCGGTGACCTCGTAGCGCAGGTGCTCCCAGCCGCGCAAGGCTGAGGCGAGGCGCGCGCCGGTGCCCTGCGGGCCCTGCCAGGAGTATTCGGCGCGCAGAGTTCCAGGCGCGGCGGGTTGGTCCGTCCAGTCCATCGACACGTCCATGCCGAGCACATTGGTCGCGACCCATTCCACGTGCGGGCTGACCGCTCGTGGAGAAGAGTGCACAAAGAGCACGCCGCGCGTGATCACATCAGACATCATCAGCCTCCCAGAATCTACTCGAGGTGCGTCTTCCCCTACGACCTCGGTATCACTTCTGTTCTAGCCAATGGAAACGGACACGGCCTCGCGCGGCGTGCCAACGTCTATTGTGCCCCATGTTGGGGCGGCGCCGCCACTCCGTTAGGCGGCCGTCAAAAGCCGACCTGCCGATTAAGAAATGCTAACCGCGCGGACCCTAGAGTTCGCGGACGGCCGCCATGGCTTTCTTGCGGGTCGCCCGGTCAAGGCGGTCCAGGTAAAGGTGGCCGTCCAGGTGGTCGACCTCGTGTTGAAGGCAGCGCGCCATCAGACCCGTGCCCTCCACCATGACCTCGTTGCCGTCCAGGTCCTGGCCCACAACCCGGGCGTAGAACGCCCGCTTGGTGGGAAACCAAAGGCCGGGCACCGACAGGCAGCCCTCGTCCCCGTCCTGGCTCTGCTCCGACAGTTCCGCGATGACCGGGTTCAGCACGTAGCCGACCTCGTCGTCAATGTTGTATGAGAACGCCCTCAGCGAGACCCCGATTTGATTGGCGGCCAGACCGGCCCGGCCTTCGGTGTCGACTGTTTCCAACAGATCCGCCACCAACGACCGGACGCGGTCGTCAATCTTGGTGATCGGGTCGCACTGCGTGCGCAAGACCGGGTCGCCTATCACCCGGATGTCTCTCATCGCCATGGATTAATCATCCCATGGCGGTGGCCTGGCCTTTCGACTTCAGGCTGAAAGCCCCCACCACGTCGAAGATGCCGCCCACCACCAGCGCGGCGCCGGCCACGATCAACAGCGGCAGCAGCATCTCCGCCGGCCAGAGGATCAGGATCACCCCGGCCACCAGCGACACCACCGCGAAGGCGATCGCCCAGCCGCGGCCTTGGCGGCGCGGCGGCAGCAGCGCCAGGGTGGCGGCGCCCTCCATCATCCAGGCGAAGCCGATCAGCAGCACGGTCGCCAACAAGCCGAAGCCCGGAAAGCGAATCGCCACCGCTCCGATGGCCGCCAGCAGGACGCCCAGGATGACGTTGAGGATCCGCAGGCCGGCCGTGAAACTGGAGTCGACGGCACCCATGACGATCCGGATGACGCCGGCCACGACGAAGAAGATCCCGACCACGAAGGCGAACGCCTCCAGCGACAGGCCCGGCAAGAACAGGATCAGCGCGCCCAGGACCAGGCCGGCCAGGCCCCGGACCACCAGCCAGGCTTTGAGCCGGCCGACCGACGCGGGGCTCAGGAAGAATGGGCGGCCGAACAGGCCGATCGCCTCAGCGCGGGCGGCGGCCTGCCGCTCCGCCTCGGCGGCGGGGTTTGTGAATTGTTGAGTTTGCGTCATGCGACTGTTCCTCGATTCTGCGTGTCAGCCACGGCGATGCCTCGATCTGTCCGCGGCATGTTTTCGGGTCGGACCAGGTGTCTGACCCGGGGATTGGGCGTGGCTAGCGCCAGGGCTTGGCGTTCAAGCTCCCGGTCGTATCCTGTGATGCGCTCCTCGCGTTGGGCGATGTGCTCGCCCCAGGTCGGCAAGGTGTACTGCTCGACAAAGCTGCCCAGGTCCGCGACGTCTTGCCACAAGTCCCAGCTTGTGGCGCCAGTGCGCCGGCGGGAGGTCGCCAAGGCGCGGATCGCCCGTTCAAACCCCGCCACATGGTCCTTAGAAACCTCGTATTCGACTTGGATCAAGACCGGTCCCGCGGCGGCCGGCACCGCGTCGTCCGGGGCGGTTTCCGGCATGGCGGCGATTTCCCTGTCCAGGGCGCCGGTCGAATGGTAGAGGGGCCAGACGGCCATGGTGACCAGGCCGGCCAGGACCAGCGCCGCCCCCACGGCCAGGGTGGCGACCGGCCCGAGCGCGCTGGCCACCGCCCCCCACACGGCCGAGCCCACGCCTTGTCCGCCCATGAAGACAATCGAGTAGACGGCCAGCGAGCGCGCCCTGACCCAGGCGGGCAGGGTCAGCATCATGGCGGTGTTGAGGACGGACAACACGATCACCCAGCCGACCCCTGCGGCTAGCAGCAGCGTCAGGACCAGCGGCAGCGATCTGGCGAAGGCCACCGCCATCATGGCGAGGCCGTAAACGGCGGTGGCGCCCAGCAACAGGCCGTTGTTGTGCAGCCGGCCCCGCAGCCATGGCAAGATCAGCGCCCCGACGACCGCGCCCAGACCCAAGGCGCCCAGCATGACCCCGTAGCCGGACGATTGCTGGCCCATCACGCCGTGGGCGACCACCGCCAGCAGCGCCCAAAGGGCGGACGCCGGGATCACGAACACGGCGGCGCGAAAGGTGATCCGCCGCACTCCGGGCGCGTTGCGCACGTAGCGCAGGCCGGAGGCGATAGCGGGTCCCATGCCGACCGCCCCGCGCGACCTCGGCGCGTCCCGCCAGAGCGCGAGCGCCACGATCACGCTGGCGAAGGAGACGGCGTTGACGCCGAAGACCAGCGCCGGCCCGGCCCAGGCCACCAGGGCGCCAGCCACGGCGGGGCCGACCGCGCGGGCGATGTTGATGTTGGCGCTGGTGATGGCGGAGGCGGAGGGGATCAGGTAGCGGGGCACCAGGTCGGGTTGGATGGCCTGCCAGGCCGGCGAGCCGAGCGCCGCGCCGCAGCCCAGCGCGAAGGTCAGCACCAGCACCACCGCGGGCCCCGCGTCGCCCGCCCAGGTCACCAGGGCCAGCACGCCGGCGGCGCAGGCCATGAAGCCGTTGGCGAAGATCAAAAGCCAGCGCCGGTCAAGGGAGTCAGCCAGGACCCCGGCCGGCAGCGACAGCAGCAGCACCGGCAACAGCGACGCGGCGGACACCAAGGCGGTCAGCAGGGCCGCGTGCTCGTCCCCGACCAGCATCCATTGGGCGCCCACCGACTGCATCCAACTGCCCACGTTGGAGGCCAGCTGGGCAAGCCACAGCCACCGAAAGACGCGGATGACCAACGGCGCCATCGGCCCGGTGTGAATAGTCGCTGTGGCCACTCCCACAGGCTAGGCAGGGGCGCGTCCAAAGGCGCGCGGTGTGACGCAGGTCTCAGACTACGAAACCCGACGGGCCCGCCGCCGGGCCGCCAGTTCGTCGATCGGAACGGCCGCCGATGCCGTCTCCGCCGACCGCTCCGAAGGCAGTTGCGCCAGGGTCCCCTCGACTTCCCGCCAGACCCTTGAGACGGCTATGCCGAAGACGCCTTGGCCTCCTTGGACTAGGTCGAAGACCTCGTCCGCGTTGGTGCATTCGTAGACCGAGGCGCCGTCTGACATCAATGTGACGGTGGCCAGGTCTTCCACGCCCCGTTCGCGCAGATGCTGGACAGCGGTCCGGATTTGGTGGAGCGAGACGCCCGTGTCGAGCAGGCGTTTGACGATCTTCAAGACCAAGATGTCGCGGAAGTTGTAGAGCCGTTGGGTGCCGGAGCCGGTGGCGGGCCGGACCGAGGGCTCGACCAGCCCGGTCCTGGCCCAATAGTCAAGCTGACGGTAGGTGATCCCGGCCGCCCGGCAGGCTGTCGGACCGCGAAAGCCGATCGACTCGTCGGTCACGCGACCGCCGAACAACAGACCTTGCTCGCCCGATTGGCCATAGTCGTTGAAGGCCATTAGGAGTCACTTTCTCTAGTTCTTCGGCTTGACGTTGCTCCTGCTGCTTCGACGCTATGGCTCTGGACCGCGCGGGTCAATCCGCCACGCCGACGAGCTCGGCCATTGCCTAAACCTCAAGTTGAGCTTGAACCTGCTTCGGCCCGCTCCCCCGCCGCCCGGCGAAGCGCGCGGAGCGTCACAGGCCGGCGGCCTTCAGCCGGACCAGGGCGCTGGCCAGGCGCGCCATCGCCGCCGCGCATTCGGACGCCCGCCCCGGGGTTGAGCTGGTGGCCAAAGCGACCAGTTCGACTTGCCGCTGGGCGGCGTGGAACACGGGCTTCAGGTGCCGCAACTCCAAGCCGAAAGGGGCCAGCTCCGCCACGGCCTCGACAGCCTGAATGAGCGCGCCGTCCGCCGCCTTCGCATCGACTCCGGCCGCCTTCGCGACCGCTTCGACCGTGGTGTGCTCCTGGCCCGTGACCGTCGCCACATCCTCGGTCGCGACCGGCACCGGGCGCGGGCGGCGCACCCGCGCCAAACCGCCGGCCTCCCCGGCCGCGTCCATGGCGTCAAGCCGGGCTTTGATGACCTTGAGCGGCAGGAAATTGTCGCGTTGCTGCATCAGCACCCAGGCGACCCTTTCGACATCCGCCTCGGAATACCGCCGGTAGCCGGAGGCCGTCCGCTCCGGCGCGATCAACCCCTGGTCTTCGAGGTAGCGAAGCTTTGACACCGTCAGCCCGGGAAACTCGCCCTGCAGCGCGCCCAAAACCGCGGAGATGGACAGCGTGGCGCGGTGGCTGAGCCCCGGCGGCCAGGACTGAGCGCGGGCGGCGGCCCTCACGACGGCCTGGATGGCGACGGGTGGAAGGTCAGGCGGTACTTGCCGATCTGGACTTCGTCCCCGGCCCTCAAAAGGGCCTCGTCGACCCGCTCGCGGTTGACATAGGTGCCGTTCAGAGAACCCAGATCGTGGACCCAAAAGTCCGCGTCCTGCCGGTCAAAAGTGGCGTGCCGCCGGGAGACCGTGACGTCGTCCAGGAAAATGTCCGACTTAGTGGAGCGTCCGGCGCTGGTCGAATCCGCGTCAAGCAAGAAGCGGGACCCCGCATTCGGGCCGCGCTGGACAACCAACAGCGCCGAAGTGGGCGGCAAAGCCTCAATGGCGGCCTGCGCTTGGGGACTAAGCCCCTCACCCAACGGCGCGTCCGGCTCGAATTCAGCCAGGCCGCCGATCGCCTGCGTCGAGTCGATGCCAAAAGCCGGTCCTGATTCGGGTTCCACCCTCATCACCCCTTCCGGTCCAGCGAAGTAGTGTCCCATGTCACTTTAGCTCACCCGCCGAAACCTCAAGTCCTCAGTTTCGCTCTGTGGGACGCGGGCGTCCGGGCCGGCCGTCAAACACGTCCTCCCTAATCAGGCAGCGCAGTCGCGTAACGCGGCGGAGTCAGGCCCCGCACCGCCGTGATGCTGACTTTTTCCGGGACGGCAATAGTCGACGAGCCGCCCTGCGTCCGAACCGCCGCCAAAGCGCCGCCCGGAATGCCCAAAGCCGTCTCCAAAGTGGACGGATCGCCAATCGCCAGCCATTCATAGGGCGGCGCGATTTCCAATCCGTCCACCATGACGCAGCCGCTGGACGCGCAATCCTCGAAATAGGTGGCCGCCACCACTCTGATGGGCCCCAGCGCGATCGCCTCCGCGCCCGCGTTCCGCAACTCGTCCACCAGCATGTAGGCGGCCGCCGCCGTCAGCTTCCGGTCCGGGTCCCGCACGGTCAGCGCGATCCCCGGGCCTTCGGCCGGAATGGTGCCGGCCAGAATCCCCTGGACCAAAGCCCGCTGGCGGGCCGCCTCGGCCGCCGCCTGCTGGCTGGTCTGGTCCGACTCGAGGCGGTCGCGTTCGCGCTGCAAAGACAGGTTCTCCGCCTCCAGGCGGTTGGCCTGGGCGTCGAGTTGGTCCAAGACCTCGACCAACTCGTCCTGCCGGAGTTTCGAGAAGTCCGCCTTGCCGACTTGTTTGACCTGCGTCGCGGCGCCAAAACCGAGCACCAGGCACAGCAGGCCGGCGGTCAGGTGGGCCTTGGACACCTTCGGCCGAAGCGCCCTCAGGAGCCGCCACCAGGCGGCCGAGCCTTGCGCGGGGCGGGCGCGACTGGCCGTCCGGCCCTCCGCCGTGTCGGCGGCGTTTCCCCCGCCGGGTGCCGGGGCGTCCCCGGCCCGGCCGCCGCCGCGACTGGCCGCCGTACCCGTTCCGGAAGCGGGGCCGTCCCCGGCCCGGCCGCCGCCAAGGCCGGCCGCCGCGCCCGTTCCGGGGGCTGGGACGGAGCCGGAGTCGGGAGCTTGGGCGGACGGCATCGTGCGCCGGTTTTTCGCGGAACGACGGCCGGAAGTCATGCGCTGAACAGCTTCCGCCTAATGGAGGCGGCGTTGGAGAAGATCCGGATGCCGAGCACCACCAGGACCGCCGTGGATAGCTGCGAGCCGACGCCCAACTGGTCGCCTATGAACACCAACAGCGCCGCCACCAGCACGTTCGAGAAGAACGAGACCACGAACACGCGGTCGTCGAAGAGCCCGTCCAGCAACGCGCGGACCGCGCCCGCCAGCGCGTCAAGCGCCGCCACCACCGCGATCGGCAGATACGGCGCCAAGAACGCCGGCACGTCGGTCTGCGTGGCCATGCCCAGCACAACGCCGATTATCAACCCCAACAGAGCAATCAACGCCCGTCGCTCCCTTCGCCAACGGTTATGTAGTCCAAACCGGACACCTCGGCGCTGGCCGGCAACTCCAAACGGTCGACCCGCCGAATCCCGACCGTCGCCCCAAGATAGCCCTTCAGCAGGCTGATCCGGTCCGCCGCCGCGCCGGACACCAACCCCAACTCCATGTCCTCGGCCGGACCGATCGCCTGGATAACGTAAGGGGTGCCCAGCGACTCGAAGCCCACCTGGATCTGATCGCCCACGTCCCGCACGGCGGTGGTGGAGGCCAGGCGGACGCCGCCAACGGAAATCCCCTCCGCCCCCGACTGCCACAAAGCGCCCACAATGAGGCGCAGGTCGCCGGCCCGGATGCGGGCGTCGTTGGCGCCGGCGGCCACCGCCTCCACGTCCTCTTGGATGGAGATTTCCAGTCCCGGCCCGGTCACCGCGATCGCGCCGACGGCGATCGCCAGCGCCCGCGCCTCCACCGCGGCGGTCGGGTCCATCTGGGAGAGCGCCTGGTTCTCCAGCGCCTCGACCTCGCCGGCCAATTCGCTGGTCCGCTCCCGCAACGCGGTGACCCGTTCTTGCGCCTCCGCCGCCCCGCGTTCAAGGCCTTGCCGGGCGCGCTGCGCCTCCTCGCCGGGGCTCCGCAACTCCCGCACCCCCCAGGTCACCGCCAAACCGAGGACCAGCGCGATCGCCGCCACCAGCGCCCAGCGGACGGGGCCCACAGGGCTTTGGCCGGCCGCCTTGCGTTGCGCGGCTTCGGCGTAGCCGCCGTCCAGCGGGCGCTCAAGGACCTCCGTCAGCAAGGTCATCGACTCGTCGGGACGCCTCATGGCCTGGCGCCCGCCCCGGCCGCCTCAAGCCCGTGCGTCAGCATCATTGAGGTGCCTCAACGCCCGGTACGCCTCGATCAGGTAGGCGCCGCAGGCGACCCAGTAGAGGACCAGCCCCCAGATGGCGAACGCCCAGCCGAACACCCACGCCGTGTTGGCGACCATCCGGTTCGACACCTCCGCCAACAGCAGCAGCGGAAACGCGTACATCAGCGCGAAAGTCGCCGCTTTGCCGACAAAAACCACCGCCGGCGGGTCGATGTCCTTGGTTTTCAGGATCACCAGCGCCAGCCCCATGATGGCCTCGCGGGCCGCCAGCAGCGCCACCAGCCACCACGGCACTATTTCCCGCCAGCCGAGCAGGAACACCGTCGACAGGATGAACAACCGGTCCGCCGCCGGGTCGAGCAGCCGCCCCAGGCTCGAGTACTGGTTGAATTTGCGCGCCGCCACCCCGTCCAGCCAGTCGGTGACCCCCGAAAACGCCAACACGGCAATCGCCCAAACGTCCGCGTGCCGGACCACCAAATAGACGAAAACCGGCACCAGGCAAAGCCGCAAGGCCGAAATGGCGTTGGGGATAGTGACAATCCGGTCCGTCCGGACGATCGGCTCACCAGTCAACGCGCATTTCTCCTTCCCCAATCAGCCTATAGGGTTCTTGCCATGGGGCTGGGGTACCTGGCGGACGAGGTGACAACTGAGGAGATCGTCAAGAAGTCGCGCTTCATCACCCGCCTGTTCCCCGTCTTGGACCCGGTTTCCGCCAAGGAGCGCGTCGCCGCCGTCCGCCGCGGCGACCACGGCGCCCGCCACCACGCCTACGCGATGGTCATAGGGGACGATGCCGCCGTCCAACGTTCCAGCGACGACGGCGAACCAGCGGGGACCGCCGGGGCGCCCATGTTGGAGGTGCTGCGGCGCGAGCAGGTCACCGACATCCTGGCCGTCTGCACCCGCTACTTCGGCGGCGTCCTGCTTGGTCGCGGCGGGTTGATCAGGGCTTACGGCGGCGGCGTGGCCGCCGCCCTGGCCCAGGCCGAGTTGCGCCGCGAAGAGCCCCGCTGCCATTTGGCCCTGGCCGTGCCGGCCAGCGGGGCCGGACGGGCCGAGAACCTCTTGCGCAACCTGGCGGCGGCGAACCCGGCGGTCGGCATGGGGCAAGTCGCCTACGGCGAGATGACCACCCTGGAGATATCGCTGCCCCCGGACCTGCGCCCCCAGATTGAGGCCGCCCTGGCCGCCGCCGGCCTGAGCGTGGTCCGCGCCAGCGTCTCCAACCGCCGCGCCGGGCCGCCCGCCCGCGGCGACACTATGATGGCGGGGTGACCGCGCGACCGCCCTATGAGGCTTTGTTGGAGAAGGTCATGGAACGGGGGGCGGTCAAAGGGGACCGGACCGGGACGGGGACGCGGTCGCTGTTCGGGGAGCAGATGCGGTTCGACCTGGCGGACGGGTTTCCGCTGATCACAACCAAGCGCGTACACGTCAAGTCGGTGATCGTGGAACTGCTTTGGTTCCTGGCCGGCGGGCACAACGTGCGCCCGCTGCAAGACCAAGGCGTGCGGATTTGGAACGAATGGGCCGGGCCGGACGGAGAGTTGGGGCCGGTCTACGGGGTCCAGTGGCGAAGCTGGCCGGCGCCCGACGGATCGACCATCGACCAGGTGGCGAACGTGCTGGACCTGATCGAACGGCAGCCGGACTCGCGCCGAATGATCGTCTCGGCCTGGAACGTGGGCTACCTGGACCAGATGGCGCTGCCGCCCTGCCACCTGCTCTTCCAGTTCTACGTCGCGGACGGGCGTTTGTCCTGCCAGTTGTACCAGCGCAGCGCGGACCTGTTCCTGGGGGTGCCGTTCAACATCGCCTCCTATTCGCTGCTGACGCACATGATCGCCCAGCAGACCGGCCTTGACGTGGGCGAATTCGTCTGGACCGGCGGCGACTGCCACATTTACGCCAACCACTTCGACCAGGTGCGCCTGCAGCTGAGCCGCGAACCCTATCCGGCCCCGCATTTGGAACTCCGCCGTGCGCCATCCCTTTTCAAGTACGAACTGTCCGATTTCGCCTTCCCCGACTACCGCCATCATCCGGCCATCACCGCCCCGGTGGCGGTGTGAACGCCGCCCAAAGTGGCCCGGCCGCCTCGGAAGTCGCCATGATCTGGGCCCAAACCGTCGACGGCGTGATCGGGCGGGACGGGGCCATGCCCTGGCACCTGCCGGAGGACCTCAGGCGTTTCAAAGAGCTGACCTGGGGCCACGCGGTGATCATGGGCCGCGTCACATGGGAGGCCCTGCCGCAGCGGTTCAGGCCCCTGCCGGGACGGGCCAATCTGGTGCTGACCGGGCGGGGCGACTGGACGGCATCGGGCGCGGTCGCGGTTGGCAGCCCGGCCGAGGCCCTGGCGCGGGCCCATGCGAGCGGACTGCCCGGCCCCGTCTGGGTGATCGGCGGAGCGGCCGTCTACCGCGCCTTCGTGGGGCTGGCGGACCGAGCGGAGGTGACGGTGATCGACTCGGCGGCGGGCGGGGACGCCCACGCGCCGGAACTGGGCGCGGGCTGGCGACAAGTCCGGCGGGATCCGTCAGACGGTTGGCTGACCAGCCAGTCCTCGCTGCGGTATAGGTTTGAGACATGGCTGCCAGATCAATTGCCGTCGTCGTAGACACCGCGCTGGAGGGTTCGGACGTGGCCCAGATTGTTGGGCTGTACGGGGCGGGAACGAACGTCCAGGTCCTGGTGCCGACCGCCGATTCGGAACCCCGCCTGCGGTCCGTCATGGACCACCTGGTGCTGGGCGAGTTGTCCGGCGCCTGGGCCACCCTCAAAGGCCACGACCCGGACGCCCGCAGCCTTGAGCAGGCTTCGGCGATCCTGCGCGAGTCGCTGGCCGAACTCCGCCGCGCCGGGCTGGCCGCCGACGGCGAGGTGGTTCCCGGCGACCCGATCGCCGCCCTGGTCCAAACCATCGCCGCGACCAAGGCGGTCGCCGCCGTCTTTGTGACCCGGCCGCACCTGGTCGGGGACGCCCTCCACGAGGATTGGTCCGCCAAGGCCCGCCGCGCGCTCGGCGTGCCCGTCATCCACTTCTATTCCGGCACCACCAAGCTTTTGTCTTAGCTCCTGCCCGATGCCGTCGCCAGACCGCCGCTCCCGCCTGGGGTCCGCCGCCGGCCGGTGAGGCGGCGTCGGCGAGCGGGCCCCAAGGCGGTCGCTTGCGAGTTCAGCGGCGTGGGAACCACGCCTTTGGGGCGCGCGCGCGTAGCGTTCAAAGCGTGCAAAGGCCCTCAGACGATTCGCCGCCGGCGCGGTTTGTCGAAGCCCTGGAGTCGATCCGGCGCGCCGACCTGCCGTCGCAGGCGGTCCTGGAGGAGATCCCCGCGCCGGTGCGCGCGGCGCCTTTCGCGGTGGCGATCGAGGCCCGTCTGCCCGCCGCGGACGATTCGGATTGCTCGTCCGGATCCTTTGTGGTCCTCCATGAGCCGGACGGCCACACCGTGTGGGAGGGCGACTTCCGGATTGTGACGGTGGCGCGCGCGGAGCTTGAGCCGGAGATGGGGGCCGACCCTTTCCTGGCCGAGGTGGCGTGGAGCTACCTGGCGGAGTCCCTGGACATGGAATCGCTCGCCATGGGGCACCTGGCCGGCACGGTGACCAGGACCCTGTCGGAGTCGTTCGGCGACCTGAAGATGCGCGGCTCCTCCGTCGGGGTGGAGGTGCGGGCCTCTTGGACGCCGGGGGGCCCGGACGTTGGCGACCAGTTGGTCGCCTGGATCGGCTTCCTCGCCAAGCTCGGCGGCGTCGAATTGCTGCCCGCCGGGGTCATTCCGCTGCGCCCCCGGTGAGCGGGCGAAGCCGGGTGGGCGGCGGCTTGCGCCGCCCCTGTCAACACGGTGGGACGGCGGCCGCCCACCGGCGTCCTAGGCTTGATTCGACATGATTGACTCGATTGTCCCGCTTGACTCGCCTCCAACCGGCGTGCCGCCGCTGACTGACACTCCCGCCGCCCTTGAGCGCGCCATCGCCCTGCTGAAGCAGGGTCATGGACCGGTCGCGGCCGACTCGGAACGCGCCAGCGGTTTCCGTTACCACGTCCGGGCAGAACTGGTGCAATTGTTTCGGCGCGGCAGCGGAGTGGTGCTGATCGACGCGCGGGCGCTGCCGAACCTGAGTTCGCTGAGCGCGGCCCTTCAGGGCGTCGAGTGGGTCTTCCACGCCGCCTCCCAAGATCTCCCCTGTCTGCGCGAATGCGGCCTCGAGCCAAGCCTGATCTTCGACACGGAGCTGGCCTCACGGCTGCTGGGCGAACCCCGCGTGGGCCTGGCCGCGGTGGTGGCCAGGACGCTGGGACTGGGCTTGGCCAAGGAGCATTCCGCCCAGGACTGGTCCCGCCGGCCGCTGCCGGCGTCCTGGCTCAATTACGCGGCGCTTGACGTGGCGGTGCTGGTCGACGTGCGGGACGTGCTCGAACGGGAGCTGGAAGAGGCCGGGAAGCTGGGCATTGCACGGGCGGAGGCGGCCGCGGCGCTGGCGGCCCCGCCGCCCGCGCCCAGGGTCGAACCGTGGCGCCGCACAGCGGGCGCGGGCGCCCTGAAGAACCCCCGCCAGCTGGCCGTGCTCCGGTCGCTGTGGCAGGCGCGCGACCGGCTGGCGGCGAAGCGGGACATCTTCCCCGGCCGGGTCCTGCCGGACGCGGCCCTGGTGGCGGCTGCCGCCGCCCTCCCGCAGTCCCGTCAGGACCTGGTACGGATCCCGCCCTTCGACGGCCGGCGCCAGATCAGGCTGCTCACCTACTGGTGGACGGCGGTCGCGGCGGGTCTGGCGCTGCCGGCGGCGGACCTCCCGCCAATGCGCGGGCCGCGCCGCGACTCGGTTCCGCCGGTGCGTCAGTGGGGCCGGCGGCACCCGGCCGCCGCCGCGCGCATGGCCCAGGTCAAAGCGCAGTTGGCGGAGCTGTCCCAAGACGAGCAGATCCCGGTCGAGAACCTGATGCAACCCGACCTGGTGCGCTCCGTGGTGTTCGAGGCGCCGCGCAACGTGGCTGAGGCGATGGCCGCCCGCGGCGCCCGCGGCTGGCAAATCGAGGCCGTCGCGCCCCTGGTCGTCACGGCCATCGAGGACCACCCGGAACCGCGCTGACCGTGACGGCTGTCGCCCGCCCCGGCGGCCTGCGGCCGGCCGAACCGACCGCCATCCGTGCTGTTTGGCTAATAGAAGTTCGGCTGTTTGGCTAATAGAAGTTCGGCTGTTGGTACAATAGCGCGGTGGCGACGTATTTTCCGCGAGCTCTTGACGGGCTGTTGGCCGACGCGCTGACCGGCCTGTCAGCCATCGCAGTGGACGGTCCCAAAGGCGTGGGGAAGACCGCCACGGCCTCCCGACTGGCCAAGTCGATAATTGAACTGGATCGGGAAGACGAACGTCAGGCGTTGGCCGAAGATCCCACTCGGATCGAACGGCTGGCCCGGCCCGCGCTGATCGACGAGTGGCAGCTCTACCCGTCGGTGTGGGACCAGGTGCGGCGGGCAGTCGATCATGATCCGAGCCCAGGGCGGTTCATCCTGACTGGTTCGGCCACTCCCGTGCAATCCCCCAAGCATTCGGGGGCCGGACGCATTGTCCACTTGCGGATGCGCCCTTTTTCACTTGCCGAGCGTCTGGCCACAGCCCAGATCTCGCTGGCGGAGTTGATGGGCGGCGCGCGCCCGCCGATCAGCGGAACTTGCGACCTGGCCGCCCCGGATTACGCCGAAGAAGTAGTCAAAGGCGGCTTCCCGGCGTTGCGGGCGGTTCCACCTCAGTTTCGGCAACTCGCCTGGTCCGGTTACTTGGACGAAGTCCTGAACCGAGAGTTGCCCGAACTTGGTCGCCCCGTCCGTCGGCGCGACACCTTGCGGGCCTGGCTGCGTTCATACGCTGGGGCCACCTGCACCACGGCAAGCTATACGGACATATTGGACAACGCCATGGCGGCGGACGCCGACAAGCCGACCAAGGCGACCACGCTGGCTTGGCGCGAGGCGCTGGGGGCCATGTGGCTGCTTGACCCTCTGCCGCCCTGGGATGACCCGTTGCGGCGGCTCGGGCGGCTTGGCCAGGTTCCCAAGCACCAACTCGCCGACCCCGCGCTCGCGGCACACTTGCTGGGCCTGAGCGCCACTACGCTGTTGTCAGGCCCAAAGCCCGGCGAGTTGGCGTTTCGACGCCCCGGCACCGCGTTCGGCGCCCTATTCGAATCTCTTGTCACGCTTTCAATCAGGGTCTACGCCCAGCTCTTGGGTGCCCGGACCAGCCACCTGCGGACCAGAAATGGCGATCACGAGGTGGATGTCATGGTCACCAAACAAGACGGCAGGGCCCTGGCCATAGAGATCAAGTCCGCCCCAACTGTGACCGCCGCCGATGTCAAGCATCTGCGCTGGCTGCAAGACAAACTGGGCGACAGTCTTTCGGATTCGCTGATAGTGAACACCGGGCAGGCCGCCTATCGGCGCTCCGCCGACGGGATTGCGGTCGTTCCCGCGGCGCTGCTGGGCCCCTGATCGGGCCCTGAGCCGGCCTCCCAGGGCGGCCGGGGGCGTCAGGCCGCTGCTTTGGGGCCCGGCTAGGAATCCGAGACGCGCAGCGTGGCTGTGCCGTTGGCGGCTTCGACTGTGCGGTCGCCGGCCGCGAGCCGCCACGCGACGGACTTAGGCCCGGTCGCGACAAGGCTTTGACCGTCCCTGCAGACTGTGAATTGGGCTGCGGGGCCGCCCGTCGCGCTGGGGATGGGCAGCTCGCGGCTTTCGCCGTCTGGCAGGTCAAACACCATCAGAGTCACTCCTTCGGCCCAGTCGTAGTCGGGACGTTGGCCGCCGCGCCCAAGGGGCAGCACGGTTCCCGGACGCACCAGGACCGGCAGCGAGTCGTGGGGATGGACTTGGCGGACCCAACGCGGACCGGTCACCTTCGAGCCGTCCAGCAGCGAGGTCCAGACCCCCTCCGGCACGTACACGTCGACCTGGCCGTCCCCGCGCATCACGGGCGCAACCAGCACACTGTCCCCCAACATGTACTGGGTCTCGACGTGGCGGGCCGTCAGGTCGTCGGGGAACTCCAACAGCAGGTGTCGCAGCACCGGCAGACCGTCCGTGTGCGCTTCCTCGGCGATCCGCGCCAAGTACGGCATCAGCTTGTGCTTGAGTTCGGCGTAGCGCCGGGTTATCCCGACCGCCTCCTCGTCGAATGCCCAGGGCACCCTCACCGACGTCGATCCATGGAGTCTTGAATGCGAGGACAGGAGCCCGAACGGCAGCCAGCGTTTGAACAGCGTGGGATCCGGGGTGCCTTCGAAGCCGCCGATGTCGTGGCTCCAGAACCCGAAGCCGCACAGCCCCAGCGACAGTCCGCCGCGCAGGGTTTCAGCCATGGATGGGTAGCTGGAGTCGTTGTCGCCGCTCCAGTGCACCGGGAATTGCTGGCCGCCGGCGGTGGCGGACCGGGCGAACACCACCGCCTCGGCTTTCCCACGCACTTCCTCCAGCACCTTGAAGACCGTCCGGTTGTAGATCAACGCGTAGTAGTTGTGCATGCGCTCGGGGTCAGAGCCGTCGTGGTAGCGGATCGCCTCGACAGGGATCCTTTCGCCGAAATCCGTCTTGAAACAGTCGACCCCTTGCGCCAGCAACTGGCGCAGGTGGGCCGCGTACCATTCGGCTGCGGCGGGATTGGTGAAGTCCACCACTGCCATTCCTGCCTGCCAGCTGTCGCATTGCCAGACGCTCCCGTCCGCCCGGCGAAGGAAGTAACCGTTTGCGCGGCCCTCCTCGAACAGGCGGGACCGTTGCGCTATGTAGGGGTTTATCCACACGCATATCTGCAAACCGCGCGCTTTCAGGCGCGCCAGCATTTCGGTGGGCTCCGGGAATTGCTCCGGGTCCCATTCGAAATCCGTCCAATGGAATTCGCGCATCCAGAAGCAGTCAAAGTGGAATACCGAGAGCGGCAGCCCGCGATCCGCCATGCCGTCCACGAAAGAGCACACCGTCGCCTCGTCGTAGGAGGTCGAGAAGGACGTGGACAGCCACAAGCCGAACGACCACGCGGGAACCCTGGCGGGACGACCCGTCAAGCCCGTGTAGCGCCGCAGCACGTCCTTCGGCGTGGGGCCCGCTACCACGCAGTATTCGAGGGCTTCGCCCGCGACCGAGAACTGGACTCGTTCCACCATCTCCGACGCCACCTCGAAAGAAACACGGCCCGGATCGTTTACCAGCACGCCGTAGCCCTTTGACGTCAGGTAGAAGGGCACGTTCTTGTAGGCCTGCTCGGAGCAGGTGCCGCCGTCTTCGTTCCAGATGTCCACGCTTTGGCCGTTCTTGACGACCGGGCCAAAGCGTTCGCCCAGGCCGTAGACCGATTCGCCGACGTCCAATGTGAGCTGTTCGTGCACGTACACAGCCCCGTCGTCCGCCGTGGCCAAACCGACCGAGTTGCCGACCGATGAGGTCAGCATGCGGCCCTGGTCCCAAAACTCGATCCGCCAGCCGTCGCCTCGGTGGACGCGGGCCTCAAGGCCGCCCGCCCGCAGACACGCCGTCGCCTCGCCTATTTCAATCAGGGGACGGTAACCGGGGGAAGCCGCCAACTCGAATCCGAGCGGGCTCACGGCTTTGCCCTCGTGGTGGGAGACGCGGACGCTGATCACACCCGGCGCCGGCGAACCCAAGGTGACTGTGATGAGGGGCCGGTTGAGCGTGTCGCCGCGCGACCGGATCCGCGCCGTCGGCGCGTAAACGGTCAGGGTGCCAGCCTCCGGATCGGCGCGGATGTCACGCACTTCCCGCGGGTGCAGCACGGAGAAGCCTTCGCGAACTTTCCAGTATCCGTCTGAGAATCTCATTGTTTCGTCCTTGGGGCGGCTAGTTAGCGGCTATTTAATGGATCCGGCGGTGACGCCCCGCGTCAAAGTCCGCTGGAAGATCAGGAAGAAGATTAGCGTGGGGATCAACGACACCAACGCGCCCGCATTGAGGGTGGGCACGTCAAGCATCCTGTCGCCTTGCAGCGAGGAGAGCGTGATCGGCACGGTCTGCGAGTCCGGCGACGTGAGCATCACCAGCGGGATGAAAAACTCGTTCCACGTCCAAATGAAGAAGAAAATCATGAGGACTGACAACGTGGGACGCACAATGGGGAACACCACCCGCCAAAGCTGTTGCCAGGAATTGGCGCCGTCCAGGGCCGCCGCCTCAAGCAACGAAGCCGGGAAGGTTCCCAGCACGGACGCCACCAGGTAGGTGCCGAAAGCGGACTGGATGACGGTGAAGATGATCACGATTGACCAACCGGAGTTGTTCAGCCCCACCTCTTGGGCGATGTCGTAGAGCGGGTACAGCAGCACTTCTTGCGGCAGCATGTTGGCCAGCAGGAAGACGCCGATGAGCCATGACCGCCCCCGCACTCTTCCCACCCCGAGCGCGTAGGCGGACAGCAACGACAACGTGGTTCCGAACAAGGCGACCGCCGCCGAGGTCCAGACCGAGTTCCAGAGCTTCCGGGGGAAGTTGACACGGGTCCAGAAGTCCACCAGGCCTTTGGTGTAGACCTCGCTCGGCAGGGCCAGCGGGCCGTTGGTGGAGTATTCCGACGGGGCCTTGAAGGCGTTGACCACCATCAAGGCGAACGGCGCCAGCATGGCCAGGGCGATCAAGATGGCGGCGGCGAGCACAAACCACCTCAAAACGCCCCGATGGTGGCGGTCACGCGGACGCTTGGCGGGCGCTTGCCGGGAGGCGGAAGCGATCGTGGTCATGCTGGAACCTCCATGTTCTTCCGCTCCGACCTGTTCTGAAGAACTTGGATCAGCCCCGCCACCAGGATGATGACGACCGTCAGCACGGTCGCCACAGCGGCGCCGTAGCCGACTTTGGACGTGTCGAAGAAGTTCAGGTATGAGTAGTAAGAGGGCACCAAGGTGGACTTTTCCGGACCGCCGCGTGTGAGCACATAGATTGGCGCGAACACCTTCAGCGCGGCGACCGTGCAGGTCAGTGTGACCACGAAAGTCTCGGGCCGGATTTGCGCCACGGTGATCGCCCGGAAGCGCCGGAACCATCCGGCGCCGTCCAGTTCCGCCGCCTCATAAAGCTCTGGATCCACTCGTTGGAGCGCCGACATGAAGATGACGGTCGGGTAGCCGATTTGGATCCAGACCAGCACCACCATCACGGCCGGCAAGGCGGTCTTGGGTTCTCCCAGCCAGTTTGGCGGCTGGGTCACGCCAAACGCGCGCAGCACCTCGTTCAGGGCCCCGGTTTGGGCGTTCAGGATCCAGTTCCAGACTATGCCGGCCACGGCGATCGGCATGATCTGCGGCAGATAGTAGGTGGCGCGCAGGAAACCGGCCATTCGCTGCCCAACGTGGGTGGCCACATAGTCGAACAACATCGCCGCCAGGATCAGGCCGATCAGAGTTGGCACCAGCACCATCGAGACGACCATCCACACCGAATTCCTGAACGACCCCCAAAACGCCGAATCGCCCAACAGGTCGGCGTAGTTGCCCAGCCCATTCCAGTGCATCGGCGCGAGACCGCCCTTCCACCGGTGCAAGCTGAACCACACGTTCATCCCAAACGGAATGACTATGACCGTCAACAGGCCGACAGCGCCGGGAATCAAATAAAGCCAATAGACCCGCCGGCGGCGGCGAATCGATTTCCTGCCCACGCTTTCCGCCATGTCCGCTCCCCTCGTTCGCTCCGACACAGGCTGAGGCCCGCCGTGCGGCGGGCCTCAGCGATTTGCTCTCGTTTGGTCCGTGCCCCGACGGGCGGCCAGGCCGCCCCTCGGGGCACGGGTTGGCTGTCCAACTAACCGTGCTAAACGCCGGGCGTCAGCCGCCCAGGAGGTCGGCTTTACCGGCGTTGTAGAAGTCGCCCAGTTCCGCCAGCGCGGCGGCGGGCGTCTTGGAACCGTTCACTATCGACTGCCCGAACGCCACGATCTGGTCGTAGAAGCCGGCCACCGGCCAGTCGGGATAGTAGGCCAGGCCGTCAGCGGCGACAATCGAATCCCAGTTCTCTTGGAGCACCTTGGTGTTCGCGTCCGTGATGACGGACGAGTCGCCGGCCACGGGCAGGCCGCCCAGTTCGGCCATAACGTTCTGGGCCTTCTCGCCCAGGGCCGTGTCGATGAACTTGGCCGCAAGGTCGGCGTTCTTGGCGTTCGACGGGATCACCAGCAGGTTGCCGCTTGATCCGGGGGAGAAACTGGACCCCGGGAATGGCACTTGCCCAAGCGTGAACTGCACCTCGGTGTTGAGGCGGCCGAACCACCAGGAGCCGGAGAACATCATTGGATAGGTGCCGGCGATGAATGCCGTCCCCATGTCCTCTGCGGTCAGGCCGGTGCAATCCTTCGCGATAAAGCCCTTTTCGACCCACTCGGCCAATAGCTCGGAGCCTTCAAGCAGCGGTCCCGCAGTGAAGTCCGCGTCGCCCTGGAACAACTGGTAGGAGTCGATGAACGAGCGATCGCCCTTTGACAGCACCAGCTCGTACCACAATTGTCCCAAAGCGTATTCAGCGCCAGATTCCGCCAGAGGAATGATTCCCTTGGCCACGAACGCCTCCATCGCCGATTCAAGCTCTGCGAAACTGGTCGGCACCGCGACTCCGTTGGCCTCGAACATGTCCTGGTTGAAGAACAGCGTGACATACTCGCCGTAGGTCGGCACACCGTACCAATTGCCGGACCCCATGAGGCCGTTCTCGTCGTAGCGGGCCGTGGTCTGCAGCGACGGTGAGAGCTTTGAGTCCCACCCATATTGCGAGGCGTAGGCGCTCAAGTCGGTCAACAGACCCTGCGAGGCCAACTGGCCCGCTGTTCCGTTGCCCTTGTTATACTCCATAATGTCCGGCACGTCGTTGCCCGTGAGCACAATCTTCGCGTTCTTTTGGAGCTGCTCGAACGTTTGACCTTCGACCTTGATTTTGACGCCCGGATTATTGGCTTCGAACTCCTCGATCGCGGCGTTCCAAGACTTGGTCATGGCCGCGTCTTCACCCTCGTAATGCCAAAAGATCAGCGTGGTCTCGGTGCCGCCTGAGGCGCCGCCTCCGTTGCCGCCGTTGTTTTTGTCAGTGTCCTTCTCGTCGCCGCCGCAGGCGGTTAGGGCAAGCATACCGGCGGCGACCATTGCGACCGCCATTCTTGCGCGTGTTGATTGTCTCATTGCTTCCTTCTTTCCGCCGGGCCCAGCTTGGGCCCGGCTGGCCTTCTCTTATTTATCTACGGTGTTGACTATTGGCAATGTGTTGGCCAACTGGGCCCTTCTGGGTGGGGTCGCCGGGGCGGGGCCCCACCCAAAAGGGGCCGTCAGTCAATCAGTCGACCTCACCAATCCGCTTCCGGCGGCGCGAGACGGCTGCGGCAAACCCTCCGACCAGGATCAGCAGGGCCGCCAGACCGGTGGTTGGCCAAATCGCGGTGCCGCCGGTGATTGGCAGGGTTTCCTCGCCGTCGGCTGACCCGCTGGGGCTGGGCGTTCTGGTTCCGGGAGGCCCGGCAGGCCCAGACGGACCAGCAGGTCCGGGGGGCCCAGGCGGGCCGGACGGGCCGGGTTCGCCGGGTTCTCCAGGCTGACCGGGTTCGCCGGGTTCTCCAGGCTGACCAGGTTCGCCGGGTTCCCCAGGCCCGCCCGGTTCACCGGGCTCGCCGGGTGAGCCGGGTTCTCCGGGCTCACCCGGTTCTCCAGGCTCACCCGGTTCGCCGGGTTCCCCGTGCTCGCCAGCTTCGATGGTCACGGTGAACACGCTGGTGCCGGTCTGGCCCAGGTCGTCGACCCATGTGACGGTGAACTGGTAGGTCCCGGGGGCGGCCGTTCCGGCCGCGAACTCGACGGTGCCGTCAAGGCCGACTGTGACCGTCGCGCCGGCCGGAACGCCTGAGGCCGTGCCGGCCACAATGCTCCCAGTCGTGGCGACATTGACTTGGAAAGCGTGTTCGCCGCCCTCTGACACGGTGGCGGAGCCCCCGCCCGCTGCGGGCGGAGCCTGCACCGCGACCACGTAGGTGACCGGGACCGACTGCCCAAGCTGGTCGGTGAACGTCACCACGAAGGTGTACGTGCCGGACGGCACGCCATCGGCGTCAAACGTCACAACGCCGCTCGGGTCAACGTTCACGGTTCCAGCCGCAGGCGGCGAGGTCACCGCGCCGGTCGCGGAGCCGACACCAGCCGGCGCCGGGAAGGCGTGCGTGCCGTCTTCGGCGATCAGTGCTTGGCCGCCCTGCGCGGCGGGCATCGCCTGGACGGTGACGACGTGCGTCACCGCCACGGTCTTGCCCAGGTTGTCGTAGTAGGTGACCGGAATCTCGTAGACGCCCGGCTCCGATGACGCGAACCGGACTCTGCCGTCAGACAACACCACGGCATCGGCCGCGCTGACGTCGCCATCAGCGGAGGTGATCGTGCCGATTTGAGTCGAGAGCAGGTCGATCGAGGCGGTGGAGATCGCCGGATCGGCCACCGGTTCGGCGTCCAACACCACGTACTTGAGCGTGCCGTTGCCGTCGGACTCGCCGATGGTGACCTGCTTCGCGGTCGCCACCGGATCGCCCTGCTGGATCCCGTGGATGGTGAACCAGTTGATCCCCAGGTCAAGCCAGCCGGCGACAGCCCCGTAGGTGCTGGAGATATCCGTGTCCGGGATGGCCGAGGACACCTCGAAGACGAAGTAGAGATCGTGCACGCCGGCCAGAGGCTGCAACTCGAACGTCACATCCTGCCAGTGGTAGACGGGGTTCTGGTAGTCGGCGGCGGACGCCAAATCCAAGGTGCCCGCAACCTCGACCTCGCCCAGCTTGGTCCCCGTCACCGGATCGTCCGCCATGACGGTGATCTTGGCCGGCTCGGTCGACACCTTCACGTACCGCAACGTCATTTCCGTCGCCTGCGGGTCGTTCATGTAGACCCGGTTGTAGACGGCGTAGTCACCGTTGCGGATGCGGTTGAGCTGCAAGCCGACGTCATCACCGTGGACGTTGTCAGCGCGCAGGTTGGCCACGGTGACGCCGTCCACGTTGCCTGCCGAGTCGAACAACTCGGCCTCGTAACGCAGCGGATACGCGGTGCGGATCCCCTGGCCCTGGATGACAATCCGAGAGGTGTAGGACAGGCCGTTGCTGGTGGTCGCAGTCACATACACCTCGCCGTCGCCGTTGCCCGTGGCGCGCAGCGTCGCGTTGTAGGCCCGGTTGTTGTTCCCGCTGGTCTGGCCCTCGACGAAGCCGGCCCCCTCGCTGCCCGGAACGATCTCAGCGAGGTTGGTCGGCTGGCCGTTCTTGTCGGCCACGGTGAAGGTGACCGGCCGCGGGGTCGAGGTGGTGACTAACGGGTAGGTGACCGCGCTCAGCAGCAACTCGCCCTTGTACTGGTGGATGGCCCCGAAGGTGTCGAACTGGTTCGGCCCCCAGGAGATGTCGCTGGGCCGGGAATCCCAACCACTGCGGATGATGACCGCTTCCGCATTGGTGCCCGCCGCGACGGTCTGGTTGCTCAGCGCCACGTCCAGCGAAGCCGACGCCTGGCCAGCGGTAGTCGGGTAGGTGACCACCGCCCGCACAAAGCCGTCGGCCGTGCCGGCCGCAGTCAGCTGTCCGTTCGCGTTGATAGTGGCCAGAGTGGTCGGGTTGCCCGACAAATCCGTCACCGTCCACGTCGCCGCGCCGGTCACAACCCTGGGTGCCGCGATCTTGGCCTCAAGCACCAGGTTACCCGACCGTTGTTCGATCTTCGCCGGAACCTCGACGTGATACCGCGTCAGCGAGGTCGCAATGTTGGTGTTGTAGTGGTTGGGGGTGATCGACACGTCGGAGTTCTGTGCCGAGGCGAAGGACGCGCCAAGACGCAACCAGGCGACAGACACGCCGCTCGACGGGCTGACCAGGTAGAGGTCGGCCGTGCCGGACGGAGCCGCCGCCAGGGTGGCGCCCACGCTCACGAAGGTCTGAACGTGACCGGTGGGCGGGATGTTGATGGTGCCCATCGGAGTGCCGCCGGAGACGGCGTCCGGGCCGCCCCGCCAGACCTCCAAAGCCACCGGCGCGGCGTTCGAGTTGGAGGCCCGAACTGCGAAGGCCGTCTGGGATGCGAAGTTGACGTCCGCGTACTTGACCCAGCCGCCAGTCGCGGCGCGGTAGGTGATTCCGTAGGAGTCGGTCTCATGCACCGAACTCGGGATCACGTCCGCCTGCGTGCCGGTGCTCGTCACCGATGTGAACGAGTAGTCGTCGAAGTTGAACGCGGACTTGGCGGTGCTGAGGTCTCGCGGTTGCAGCCCAGAGCCGGTCACCGTCAGGTTGGCGGAGGCCAGCTGGTCGGCTGTCGCCGAGGACCGGGCCGCCGCGATGGTGTAGGTGCCCGGCTCGAGGAAATACCGCTCGCCGGCCGCATCCCAGATCGCCATGTCGCGCAGGGACACGTTGATTGTGACCTGTTGGGTCTGGCCCGCGCCCACGTTGATCCGCTTGTAGCCGACCAGCGTCCGGTTGGGGTACTCGACCCGCGAACTCGCGGCGCCGTTGAACGATGAGTAGATCTGCACCACCTCGTCGCTGGCCCTGGTTCCCGTGTTGGACACGGTCACGGTGACGGGCACGGTGGCGTTGAGGTTGGTGTTTGCGACCGTCGCCGGGTTCAGCGTCACGCCCGAATAGGCGAAGGTCGTGTAGGTCAGGCCGTAACCGAACGCGTAGATCGGCGTGCCGTCGTAGTACTGGTAAGTGCGGTTGCCCTTGATGATGTCGTAATCGGTGATCGGCGGCAGATCGCCCAGGCCCGCATACCAGGTTTGGTTCAGCCGGCCGGCCGGGGCGTAGTCGCCGAACAGCACGTCCGCCACGGCGGTGCCGAGTTCTTGGCCCGCATGGCTGGTGTAGACAATGCCCTTGACGTTCGGGTTTGCCTGGACGGCGCTGACGTCGAACGGGTAGGAGCCCACAATCACGACCACAGTGTTCGGGTTGGCCGCCGCGACGGCGTCGATCAACTCGACTTGTTCGGGGGCCAACTGGATGTCGGGAGCGGTCGCCTGCCGGTCGTAGGTCTCGCGCGAGGTCAAGTGCGGCTGATCGCCAACCGCGACGACGGCGACTCCAGCGCCTGTGGCCTTCGCGACGGCATCGTCAACGCCGTCCTGGACCGTGATCAACTCGAACTGCCGGTTTGCGGAGGTGTTGTTGCCGTTGTGGAGCACGTTGTAGGGCGAATTCTGGTTCACGTAAACCGCAGGCTGCGCTGTGGTGGCCGTCACGCCCGTGCCCTTGGTGAAGCGCAGGGAGACAACGTTGCCGGACCGTTGCACAATGCCCAGGTTCTGGTCGGTGCTCCACTGCTGGCTGGCCCGGTTGGCTCCTTCGTAGCCTGGTGGGTCGGCGTTGGCGACCAGCGTGTTGCCAGAACCGCGGGCGGCCAGGTACCGGTCGGTGTCGACCGAACGGAGCAACATGTTGTTGTAGCCGTAGTCATACAGGTAGAACTGGGCCTTCGGGTCGGCCGATGACGTGCCGGTGCCGGTCAGCGGGTCGGCGCCCGTCGCCCCGGTCACCAGGAATTTGCCGGTCACGGCCGTGGTCGCGGAGGTGCCGGTGACCTGGAAGGCCACCGTGTCAACGCCCCGGCTGAACGCGAGCGAGCCGGAGCCCGCCAGCTTCTGGGCCATCTGGTCCTTGATCAACGTGGTGTAGGGGTAAGTGCCCGCGTAGAAGTCCGTGGAGTTCTCATCTCCCAACGGGCCGACCAAGGCGACGTTGGCGGACTTGGACAAAGGCAGGATCCCACCCTCGTTCTTCAGCAAGACCACCTGTTCCTTCGCCGCCTGGGCGGCGACCGCCCGGTTCTCTGCGGTGTCCAGCGCGTTCAGCTTGTTGTAGGCCTTGTACGGGTTGCCCGCGTCCACATCCAGGTCGCCGGCGTGGAGGCGGACCAGCAAGATGCCGTAGATGGCCTCGTCGATGTCCGCCTCTGTGATCATGCCGCGGGCCAGCGCCTCGTAGAACCAGCGCCGGGTGGTAGGCGTGTCCGTGTCGGACGGCGTCATGACGGCGATGCCGTTCTTGAGCGAGTCGGCCATCGACGCGGCCTGCCCCAGGGTGCTGGCGGGGTAATAGAGGTTCGAGCCGGACAGGTTCCCGGGGGATCCAGCGTCGGTCACGGCGAAGAAGGACCCGCCGCCCGTGCCGTACCCGCCGTCAAGCCACTCGCCGTACAGTTCGCTCATGACTTCCGGCATCACCATGGTCGGCTTGCCGTTGACCAGGTTGTAGGCGGTCATGATGCCGTTGACGTTGCCGTCCGCAATGCCGCGACTGAAGGCCCGGAGGTAGTACTCGTAGAGGTTCCGGGGGCCGGCGTTGGCCGAATACCCGGTGCGGTTCGACTCCTGGCCGTAGGCGGCGAAGTGCTTCAAGGTCGGTATGGCCTGGTAGTAGCCGTCTTCGCCGCCTTGGATGCCCGCAGCCATTGAGGAGGACATGGTGCCGGTCAGATAGGCGTCCTCGCCCATCGATTCCGAAGCACGTCCGGCCCTTGGATCACGGGCAAGGTCGACCACTGGGGCCCAAATGTCGATCCCGTTGAAGCGCGCGTCCACGGAGTTGTAAGCCCTCGCCTCCGCGCCCACCACGTCGCCAATCTTCTCGGCCAGTTCGGGGTTCCAGGTCATCGCTATGCCGGTGTTCTGCGGGAAAACCGTCGCATAGCCCAACCAGGACAGTCCGTGCAGGCCCTCCGTGCCGGTGCGGAACTGGGGCACGCCGAGGCGGATGATAGCTGTGCTGAACTGGTGGAGCAGACCCACCTTCTCGTCCAGGGTGAGGCGCGAGATCAAGTCCTTCACGCGTGCGTCGTCGCTGAGCGAGGTGTCTTGGAACGGGTATGCCACGCCGCTCGCGCTGGCGGGCGCGGCCATAGTCTGAACGTCCTGGGTGGTAACCAACCCAAAAGCAACCACCGCCGCAGCCACCGAAGCCGCGACAGTTCGTTTGGCGGCACTTAGCCGACCGGTTTGGTGCATCTCCTTTGATTCCCTTCGGTAGCGGCAGCTTCGCCGTTGCGGCATCACTGCCGATGAATTTGAGCGAGCCAACATCCCCCGCTGTGAGACTCGAAGCGCTTCGAATACTTGCACACGGGGTCTCGCGCGTCAATAGCTGAAGCCAAAATGTGACCCTGTCAAGCGCGGGCCACCTTGTTGATCAGGGGCTTCGGCACGGGCTCCATTCCGGTGGAGCGCCCCTCCGGGCCGCTCCTCGTTAGTTCGCCGACGCGCGGCGTAAGCTGCCTTCAGCCGAATCGAAAGGAAGGCCCGTGGCGAATCCCCGCATGATCGACGTCGCGCGAAGGGCAAGAGTCGCTCCCAGCACAGTTTCTTACGCTCTCAGCGGCCAGCGAACCATTTCGCCGTCCACCCGCCAGCGCGTGCTCCAGGCCATCGCGGAACTCGGGTACAAGCCCAACGAGCTGGCGCGCAGCCTGGCTAGTCGGCGGTCCCGGATTGTGGCGCTGCTGCTCCCCGCATCCCAGCGCGGAATCGGCTTCACCGAGATGGAGTTCGCGACCGGCGCGGCGCAGGCCGCCAGGGAACTGGACCACCAACTGGTCCTGTCGGTGACAAACCAGAACACCGCGGATCAGGTGGCGGAGCTGAACGAGGGCGGGCTGATCGCGGGGGCCATCCTGATGGAGGTCCGCCTCAACGACGAGCGCATCGCCTTGCTCCGGGACGCGGGCATCCCGTTCTCAATGATCGGGCGGCCGCAGGACCCAGACGGGATCGACTGCGCCGACATCGACTTCGACCAGACCGCCCGAGACGCGGTCAAGCACCTGGTCGAACTGGGGCACCGCAGAATCGCCTTTCTCAACCACTCGGCCTCGGACGTCTCGGCCTCCTACGGTCCGTCCGTGCGGGCGGCGGCTGGCTTCCGGCGAGCCGCCGCCGAATTCTCGGTCGGGTACCTGGAGCGGCCGTGCGGCGAGGACACCGAGTCCGGGGAGGCCGCGTTCCACGAGTTGATCGCGGCCGATCCGGAGTTGACCGGGATAGCCATCATGAACGACCGGGCGACCGCCGGCGTTCTCAGCGCCATAGAGCAAATCGGCGCGAACGTGCCCCGTGACTTCTCAGTCGTGTCGATCGCCTCCTCGACCCGCGTCACGGAGATGTTCCGGCCCCGGTTGACAACCCTTGAACCCCAGGCGATCGAACTGGGCCGCATGGGCGCCCGCCTGCTGATCGCGGCCCTTCAGGCGCCGCCGGGAGTGGAGCGCGAGCCGACGCTGGCCCTGCTGCCCTGCCGCCTTGTGATCGGGGGCAGTTCGGGTCCGGCGCCCGTCAACTGAACGCGAAAAACGGGGACGGTACCGTCCCCGTTTTTCGGACCCGTCAGAGGACCGCCGGGAGAGTCGCCAGGGCACGGGCGGCGACCGCCTGGGCCGTCAGGCCCTGGCCTGCGGCGATGTCCTCGCGGTCGCCGTGGGCGAAGAACTGCTTCGCCAGGCCGCAGTTGACAACCGGGAGGGTCAGGCCCTCGGCGGCGACCGCGCGGGCGATCGCCTCGCCCGCGCCCCCGGAGACCATGCCGTCCTCGACCGTCACCACCAGTTCGTGGGCGGCGGCCAACCTCGGCAGTCCCTCCGCCACTGGGTAGACCCAGCCCGGGTCCACCACGGTTGCGGCCACGCCGCGCTCCCCCAGCAGTTCGGCTGCGGCCAACGCCGTGCCGGTCTCATTGCCTATCCCGACCAGCAAGACCACCGAGTTGGGGCCCGTCCGCAAAAGCAAGTCCAAACCGTCCTGGCGGCTAAGCGCGGGCAGGTCGCGCGGCATCGGACCCTTGGGGTAGCGGATGACGGTGGGGGCGTCCGCCACGGCGACGGCTTCGCGCAAGAGCCGGCGCAGAGTGGCGGCGTCACGGGGCGCGGCCAGGCGCAGGCCCGGGACCAGGCGGAACAGGGCCAAGTCCCATTGGCCGTTGTGGCTGGGGCCGTCGTGGCCGGTGACGCCGGCGCGGTCCAACACGAAGGTGACGCCCGCGCGGTGCAGGGCGCAGTCCATCAAGACCTGGTCGAAGGCGCGGTTGAGGAAGCTGGCGTAGACGGCCACCACCGGGTGCGCGCCGGCGAAGGCCAACCCGGCGGCCAGCGCCGCGGCGTGCTGTTCGGCGATCCCCACGTCGAAGACCCGGTCCGGGAACTCCGCCGCGAAAGGCACCAATCCGACCGGCTCCAACATGGCGGCGGTGATCGCCACCACCGACGAATCCTTCCGCCCTATCCGCACCACCTCGTCGGAGAACACCGAGGACCAGCCGAAACGCGAGGGCTCCAGCGGCAGGCCCGTCTCCGGGTGGATGCGGCCCACGGAGTGGAAACGGTCCGGCCCGTGGCCCTCGGCGGGGACGTAGCCCCGCCCCTTCTCGGTGATGACGTGGACCAAGACCGGGCCGCCGAAGGCCTTCGCCTGCTGCAACGCCCGTTCCACGGCCGCCTCGTCGTGCCCGTCCACGGCGCCGATGTATTTCAGGCCCAGATCCTCGAACATGGCCTGCGGGGCCACCACGTCCTTGACGCCTTTCTTCAGACCGTGCAAGGCGCCGTAAACGAAGCGCCCAAAACGGCCGCCGTGGGACCGCAGTTGGCGTTTGCCCCAGCCGAGCAGCCGCTCGTAATAGGGCGTGGTGCGCAGCCCGGACAGGTGATGCGCCAGCCCGCCAATGGTGGGCGCGTAGGAGCGGCCGTTGTCGTTGACGACTATGATCAGCCGCCCCTCGTCTGATTCGGCGATGTTGTTCAACGCCTCCCAGCTCATGCCCCCGGTCAGGGCGCCGTCCCCGACCACCACCACGGTGAAGCGGTCGGTTTGCCCGGCCAGACGCCGGCCGGCCGCTATCCCAGCCGCCCAGGACAGCCCCGCGGAGGCGTGGGTGTTCTCCAGCACGTCGTGGACCGATTCGGCCCGCGACGGGTAGCCGGACAGGCCGCCCTCCTGCCGCAAACGGTCGAAGTCCTGGCGGCCGGTCAGGATCTTGTGGACGTAGGCGATGTGGCCCGTGTCGAACACGATGGTGTCTCGCGGCGAGTCGAACACCCGGTGCAGAGCTATGGTCAACTCCACCACCCCGAGGTTCGGCCCCAGATGGCCGCCGGCTTTGGACACCTTGTCCACCAGGAAATCGCGGATGTCCGCCGCCAAATCCCCGATCAGCTCCGGCGGCAGCTTCTTCAGCAGCCTTGGGTTGGACACCTGGGACAACACCGTCCCGGGCGGGCGGGTCCGGCCTCGGCCGAGATCCCTGCGCGCGGCATTCAACAGCGCAGCACCTTTCTGTTGTTGTGCCTCAACGTTGCTGGTCCTCAATAATACGGCGGGGCGCCCGGAAGAACCGGAACGCCCCGCCTCAGACGCTGGGCCGACAGAGTTTTGAAAGCCCCTTCACCCCACTGCGGCCAGCGTTCAAGCGGTCAGTTGACGCAATACAAATTGCAAAATGCCGCCGTTCCGATAGTAGTCGGCTTCGCCGGGCGTGTCGATACGGACCACGGCATCGAACACCACGGCCGTGCCGTCCGCCCTGGTGGCCGTGACCCTGACGGTCTTGGGGGTGACGCCGTTGTTCAACTCTTGAACGCCCTGGATGTCGAACACCTCCGTGCCGTCGAGCCCCAGCGAATCGGCCGACTGGCCAGCCGGGAATTGCAGCGGGAGGACGCCCATGCCGATCAGGTTGGAACGGTGGATGCGCTCGAACGACTCGGTGATGACGGCCTTGACCCCCAAAAGCAGCGTGCCCTTGGCAGCCCAGTCGCGGGACGACCCGGTGCCGTATTCCTTGCCGCCCAGCACCACCAGCGGGACGCCGGCGGCCTTGTATGCCTCGGCGGCTTCGAAGATGGTGGTCTGGACGCCGCCGTCCAAGAAGTTGACGGTGTAGCCGCCGGCCACGTCCACCAATTGGTTGCGCAGCCGGATGTTGGCGAACGTGCCCCGCATCATGACCTCGTGGTTGCCCCGGCGCGAGCCGTAGGAGTTGAAGTCCTTCACCGCCACGCCGTGGTCCGCCAGGTAGCGGCCGGCCGGCGAGTCGGCCTTGATGTTGCCGGCCGGGGAGATGTGGTCCGTGGTGACCGAGTCGCCCAGCTTGGCCAGCACCCGGGCGCCGGCGATGTCCGCCACCGGCTCCGGCGCGGCCCCCATGCCCTCGAAGTAGGGGGGTTTGCGCACGTACGTGGAGGCGTCGTCCCATTCGAAGACCGCGCCCTCGGGGGTGGGCAGCGAGCGCCAGCGCTCGTCGCCCGCGAAGACGTCCGCGTAGGACGCCTCGTACATGCCCCGCGAGATCGTGGCGTCGATGGTCGCCTGGACCTCCTCCGGCGTGGGCCAGACGTCTTTCAGGAAAACCGGCCGCCCGTCCTGGTCAAAGCCCAGCGGGTCCGTCTCGAAGTCGAAGTCGAGCGTCCCCGCCAGCGCGTACGCCACCACCAACGGCGGGCTGGCCAGGTAGTTCATGGCGATGTCCGGCCCGATCCGGCCCTCGAAGTTGCGGTTGCCGGACAGGACAGCGGTCACGGCCAGGCCGTTCTCCCCGATCGCCTGCGAGATTTCCGGCGCCAGCGGCCCCGAGTTGCCAATGCAGGTGGTGCAGCCGTAGCCCACCACGTTGAAGCCCAGCGCGTCCAGCGCCGGCCACAGGCCCGCCTTGTCGTAGTAGGCGGTCACGGCCTTGGAGCCGGGCGCCATGGACGTTTTCACCCAGGGCTTCGACTTGAGCCCCTTGTCAGCGGCCTTTTGCGCCAGCAGGCCGGCCGCCAACATCACGGACGGGTTCGACGTGTTGGTGCAGGACGTGATCGACGCGATGCAGACGTCGCCGTGGTTGAGCGTGAACTCGCCCTTGCCGGGCACGCTCACGGGGACCGCCTTGGCTTTGACGGGGTCCGATGCCGCCGGGTCGGACGCCGGGAAGGATTCGGCTTCCGATTCGTCCCCGGCCGCCGCCGCCACATCCGCCGCGTAGTTCGGCAAGTCCCGCCGGAAGGCCTGTTTGGCCTGGGCGAGTTCGATCCGGTCCTGCGGCCGCTTCGGCCCGGCGATGGACGGCACCACCGTGGACAGGTCCAGGTCCAGGTATTCGGAGAAGACCGGCTCCACGTAGTCGGGGCTGGCCGGGTCGAACCAGAGGCCTTGTTCCTTGCAGTAGGCCTCGATCAGGGCGACCTGCTCCTCGGAGCGGCCCGTCAGGCGGTAGTAGTCCAGGGTGACGCCGTCAACCGGGAAGATGCCGCAGGTGGAGCCGAACTCCGGGCTCATGTTGCCGATCGTGGCGCGGTTGGCCAGCGGCACCTGGGAGACGCCCTCGCCGTAGAACTCGACGAACTTGCCGACCACGCCGTGCTGGCGCAGCTTCTCGGTGATGGTCAGCACCACGTCCGTGGCGGTCACGCCCTGCGGGATGGCGCCGTGCAGCTTGAACCCCACCACGCGCGGGATCAGCATTGAGACCGGCTGGCCCAGCATGGCGGCCTCCGCCTCGATCCCGCCCACGCCCCAGCCCAGGATTCCCAGGCCGTTGACCATGGTGGTGTGGGAGTCGGTGCCGACGCAGGAGTCCGGGTAGGCCTGGCCGCCGCGCTCCATGACGCCGCGCGCCAGGTACTCGATGTTGACTTGGTGGACAATGCCAGTGCCGGGGGGCACAACTTTGAACTCGCTGAAGGCGCCCTGGCCCCAGCGCAAGAACTGGTAGCGCTCGCGGTTGCGGTCGTATTCGATGGCCACGTTGAGGTCGAAGGCCTTGTCGGTGCCCGCGTACTCGATGATCACCGAGTGGTCGATCACCATCTCCGCGGGGGCGAGCGGGTTGATCTTGTTCGGGTCGCCGCCCAGTTCCGCCACCGCCTCGCGCATGGTGGCCAGATCCACCACACAGGGCACGCCGGTGAAGTCCTGCATCACCACGCGCGCTGGCGTGAACTGGATCTCGACCGACGGGTCGGCGGCCGGATCCCAGTTGGCGAGCGCCCTGACCTGGTCGGCCGTGATGGTGGCGCCGTCCTCGTTGCGCAGGATCGACTCCGCCAGAATCTTGAGCGAGAAGGGCAGCTTCTCCAGCCCTGCGACCGCGCTCAAGCGGAATATCTCGTAGTTGTTGCCGCCAACGCTCAACTGCGAGCGGGCGCCGAATGTATCAAGTGAGGCCATGAGTGTGGAAAATCCCTTTCTGGGCTTCCCGTCGCGGGGGTGCCCGGTGCATGTATCTCGACGTCGAGGTAAATGCTACTCTACTACCTTTCCATCCAATTATCTCTCGCCTTTGGTGGGCTCTTGACCATTTCGGGGCACGGCCGCGCTGGCCGCCATGTGAGATGGATCACAATCGGCTGAACCAGACGCGCCACCCGGTCTAGCTTGACCCCATGGCAGGCGTGATGGCGCCCGATCTCCGGGCTGACGCGGGCAAACGCCCGGGCCCCGCCATGCCGATAATCGGGGTGGCGCTCATCGTGATCAGCCCCGCAGTCGACTTCGGCCTGGGGCTCTTGGGCATGATGGGCGCCGGCCTCAACTCCGCCCACTGGGAGATCGCAGGCAGCGTGGTCGGCGCCACGGTCTTCCTGATCGGCCTGAACCTACTGGTCCTGGGCCTGATCCGCCGCTCCCGCCATCCCTAACAAAATGGGGACGGTACCGTTTTTCTTGTGGTCCCGTAACCGCTCCTGTCCCCGCCGGCGGCGGGCAAGGCGCGGGATTGTCAGGCGGCCGCATTGGCTTGGCCCCCAAGGAACGGGTTGACAACGGTGATGCCCCCATACTCTTGGCCATGGCCCAGGTCCTCGGACAAGACGACGCGGCAGCCGAGGGTCCGCGCCGACTCGATAATCGCGGCGTCCCAATATGACAGCCCGTAGCGCTCGCGGGTCCGCATGGCGTTGCGTACAACGGGCAGGGTCAGATCCTGAACGGGAAAGCGCGTGAACGATTCGACCAAGTCCGCGGCCTGCTCGTGGCTCACCGGATTGGCCCGGGTGGCGCGGGTCGCCTGGACGTAGAACTCCTGTAGCACTTGGACCGACAGCGCCAGATCGGCGCCGTCAAGGATGTCGCGGGCCACCGCCGCCTTGTCCGCCTCCCCGGGGTCGGTGGAGATCGCGTACAGCAGCACGTTCGTGTCAACGAAGCGCACGGTCATGCGCCGATTCGCGGTCGAGTCGGTCGCGGGCGGAGAAGCCGCCGATGGAGGCCATGGTCCGCCGCTGCAATTCGGCCAGCCGCTCGAACTCCCCGTCCGGCCCGCCCAGCGACCGCAGATATGCCGCCACCAGCGCGCTGACCGAAGTGCCCGCCTCCGCGGCGCGAATACGGGCCGACCGGTACACGTCCTCTGGCACGCTCAACGTCACATTCTTCACAGTCACACAGTATCACAGCTACACAGTCATGCCCCGAGCGCGCGGGGGTGCGCGGACGCGTAGACCTCGCGCAGGTGCTCCGGGGTGACCTTGGTGTAAATCTGAGTCGTCGTGACCGAGGAGTGGCCCAGCAACTCCTGGACCACGCGAATGTCGGCGCCGCCTTGCAGCAGGTGGGTGGCGAAAGAGTGGCGGAGCGTGTGCGGCGTGGCCTGCGGCTGGCCGATCGCCACGCCCGCAGCTCTGACCAGCTCAAACGCCGCCTGTCGGGACAACCGGCGGCCGCGCGGGCCGACCAGCAGGGCGGGGGTGCCCCGGCCCCGCGCCACACGGGCCGGCCGCTCCCGCACCACGTAGTGCTCAACCGCGACGCGGGCGCACACGCCCATCGGTATGACCCGCTCTTTGCCGCCTTTGCCGAGCACGCGCACCCATGACTGTTCGGCGGGCATCGGATCGGAAATGGGGACGGTACCTGTTTCTGGCTTGCCAGAAACAGGTACCGTCCCCATTTCCGGGAGGTCGTCCAGATCCAGCTGAAGCGCCTCGGAGACGCGCGCGCCCGTGCCGTAGAGCAACTCGACCAAGGCGCGCGCCGTCAAGTCCTCCCCGCACGCGGCGATCAAAGACTCGACCTGCTCCACGGTCAGCGCCTTCGGCAGCCGCAAACCCGCCTTGGGCGGCTTCACCTCCGCCGCCGGGTTGTCCGGCGTCCAGCCCTCCATGAACGCGAATTTGTGCAGGCCGCGCACGGCGGACAAGGCGCGCGCCACCGAGGAGGCGGCCAACCCGGAGGCGACCAGCCCGGACCGGAACCCCTCGATCACCGCCGGCCCGACCGCCGCCAACTCCACCTGGCCCACATAAGCGCAATACCGCTCCAGGTCGCGCTCGTAGGCCTCGATAGTGGCGGCGCTGACCGCCCGCTCGACCCGCAAGTGGGCCAAGAACCGCTTCCGAGCCGCCGTGATCAGCACATCTCAATACTGGCGCACCGGGTGGATCGGCCCAGTCCGGCGCGCAGGCCGCCCCTAGGATTGTGGTCATGTCGCAATCGTTCCACTGGACCAACCTTGACAATGAGGCCGTCGCCGCCGCCAAAGCCCTCGCCGCAGATTCGGTCGAGAAGGCTGGCTCCGGCCATCCCGGCACCGCCATCTCGCTGGCCGGCGCCGCCTACTTGCTCTTCCAGCGCCTCATGACCCATGATCCGGCCGATCCGGCGTGGCCGGGCCGGGACCGCTTCATCCTCAGCGCCGGGCACACGTCGGTCATGCTCTACACCCAGTTGTACCTGGCCGGCTACGACGTCTCCCTAGACGACCTCAAGGCGTTGCGCACCGCGGGCTCCATCACCCCCGGCCACCCCGAGGTGGGCATGACCCCCGGCGTGGAGATGTCGACCGGCCCGCTGGGCCAGGGTCTGGCCAGCGCGGTCGGCATGGCCATGGCCGCCCGCCGCGAGCGCTTCCTCTTCGATCCGGCCCCCCAGGCCGACGATGCCGCCGGGCCGACCACCAGCCCCGACAGCGTCTTCGACCACACCATTTGGGTGATCGCCGGCGAAGGCGACCTGGAGGAGGGCATCACCTCCGAGGCGTCCTCCCTGGCGGGCACGCAGAAGCTGGGCAACCTGGTGGTGTTGTTCGACCAGAACCAGATCTCGATCGAGGGCGACACGAACGTGGCCTTCACGGAGAACGTGGTCGAACGCTACGAGGCGTACGGCTGGCACACCCAGACGGTCGATTGGACCAGCGGCGGCCGCTACCACGAAGACTACGAGGCGCTCTACCAGGCGCTCCAGGCCGCCAAGGCGGAAACGGGCAGGCCGTCCCTGGTCAGGCTGCGCTCGATCATCGGCTGGCCCGCCCCGACCAAGCAGAACACGGGCGGCATCCACGGCTCCAAGCTGGGCGCGCCGGAGGTGGCGGGGCTCAAGCGCGCGCTTGGCCTGGACCCGGACGCGACGTTCAACGTGCCGGAGGAGGTCCTGTCGGTCACCCGCCAGGCCCGCGAGCGCGGCGCGAAGGCCCACGTGGCCTGGCGGGCCCGCTTCGACCAGTGGCGCGCTGTCAACCCGGCGGGGGCGGAACTCTGGGACCGGCTGAGCCAAAAGGCGCTCCCGGCGGACATAGAAGACGCGCTGCCCTTGTTCGCGGCGGGGTCTTCGATGGCGACCCGGGCGGCATCGGGCAAGGTGCTGTCCGCGCTGGGACCGGTCCTGCCGGAACTGTGGGGAGGCTCGGCGGACTTGGCGGGCTCCAACAACACGACCATCGCGGGGGCGACGTCCTTCCTGCCGGACAACCCGGGCGGGCGCACCATCCACTTTGGGGTGCGGGAGCACGCGATGGGGGCCATCCTGAACGGGATCGCACTACACGGCCCGACCCTCCCCTACGGCGGCACCTTCCTGGTTTTCTCCGACTACATGCGGGGCGCGGTCCGGCTGACGGCCCTGATGAACCTGCCGGTCACGTTCGTTTGGACGCATGACTCGATCGGGGTGGGCGAGGACGGCCCGACCCATCAGCCCGTCGAGCAACTCGCCTCGCTCAGGGCCATCCCGGGCTTGGACGTGATCCGGCCCGCGGACGCCAACGAGGTCGCTTGGGCCTGGCGCCATGTGCTGGCGCGGCGCCGTCCGGCCGCTTTGATCCTGAGCCGGCAAAACCTTCCGGTCTTCGACCGGCTGGGGGAAGGGCTGGGCCAAGCGGTCGACCTGTGCGGCGGGGCCTATGTCCTGGCGGATTCGGAACTGCCGAGGATCGACGTCGTCTTGTTGGCCACCGGCTCGGAGGTGCAACTCGCGTTGAGCGCCCGCGCGCTGCTGGCCAAGGAGGGGATCGGGGCCCGTGTCGTGTCCGCGACCTGCCTGGAGTGGTTCGCGGAGCAGACGCCCGAATACCGCGAGGACGTGCTGCCGGCGGCGGTCAAGGCCAGGGTCTCGGTCGAGGCCGGGATCGCCATGCCGTGGCGCCAGTGGGTGGGCGATGCCGGTCGGTGCGTCTCGGTCGAAGCCTACGGGGAGTCGGCGGCGGCCGGGGAGCTGTTCGAACGGAACGGCTTCACCGCCGAACACGTGGCCGAGGCGGCCCGGCAGTCGATCGCGGCCGCGCGGACTCCATGACGGTCAACCCGTTGGTCGATCCGCTGGACCAACGCGTCCCCCGGATCCCGGCGCCGTGCGCGCTGACGATCTTCGGCGTGACCGGCGACTTGGCCCGCCGCAAGGTGCTGCCCGCCATCTACGACTTGGCGAACCGGGGGCTGTTGCCCGCCGGGTTCTCCTTGACCGGGGTGGCCCGCTCCGACTGGTCCACGGCCCAGTTTGTGGGCCAAGCCCACGCGGCGGTGGCCTCGGGCGCCCGGACGCCTTTCCGCCAGCGGGTGTGGGAGCAGTTGACCGCGTCGATGGCCTACGTCAGCGGCGACATCCAGGACGCGGACACGTATGCCCGCCTGGGCGAGGTGCTGGACAATTCGGACCGCGGCTTCGGCACCGGCGGGCGCCGCGTCTTTTACCTGTCCATGCCGCCCGCCACCTTCGACGCCATCTGCGGCCACCTGGCCACCTCCGGCCTGGCGGGCCAGGGCAAGGACGCCAAGGTGGTGATAGAGAAGCCGTTCGGCCATGACCTCGCCTCGGCGAGGGCGCTCGATTCGACGCTCAGCCAGGTCTTCGAGGCGTCCAGCGTCTTTCGGATTGACCACTACCTTGGCAAAGAGACGGTGCGGGGCATGTTGGCGACCCGGTTCGCGAACCAGGTCTTCGAGCCGTTGTGGTGCCGCGACCACGTGGACCACGTCCAAATCACCATGGCGGAGGAGTTGGGGGTCGGCTCGCGGGCCGGCTATTACGACGGGATTGGCGCCACGCGGGACGTGATGCAGAACCACCTTCTCCAACTGCTGGCGATCACCGCGATGGAGGAGCCGGCCTCCTTCGGCCCGGCCGACCTCAGGGCGGCCAAAGAGGCCGCCCTGGCGGCGGTCCGCATTCCCGGCCCGGTGGCCGAATGCGCGGCGCGGGGCCAGTACACGGCCGGCTGGCAAGGCAACATCCCCGTGCCGGGCTACCTGGACGAGCCGCGGATCCCGGACGACTCGAGGACGGACACCTACGGGGCGCTCAAGTTGGAGGTCCAAACCGACCGCTGGCGGGGCACGCCGTTCTACCTGCGCACCGGCAAACGCCTGGGACGGCGCGTGACCGAGGTGGCGATCACCTTCCGGCGCACCGCCGACCAGCTCCGAGCCGCCGCGCAGGGGCCGCCGCCCGGAGCCAACGCGCTGGTCATCCGAATCCAGCCGGACGAGGGCATCACCCTGCGAATTGGCGCCAAAGTGCCCCAAACCAACATGGAGGTGCGGGACGTGACCATGGACTTCTCCTACGGCCACGCCTTCACCGAGTCGCTGCCGGACGCCTACGAGCCGCTGATTCTGGACGTGCTGTTGGGCCAAGACCCCCTCTTCCCCCGGTCGCGCGAGGTGGACGAATCCTGGCGGGTGATCGACCAGGTGGAGGATTACTGGGCCTCGTTGGACACCCGGCCCGAACCGTATGAGGCCGGCACTTGGGGGCCGGCGGGAGCGGACGCCCTGCTCAGGCGGGACGGCCGGGAATGGAGGCGGCCGTGATCATTCCGCTGTACGCGACTTCCACCGCGCAGGTCGCCACCAAGCTGGTCGAACTGCGGGAAGACGGCGGGGTGGCGGCCCTGGGGCGGGTGCTGACGTTGATCATCCAGTGCGAGGCCGGGGACATCGAGACGTCTATCCAAGCCGCGAACCTGGCCTCCATGGAACACCCCTGCCGGGTGATCGTGCTGACCGCCGAGGACCTGGACGGACCCGCGTCGATGGACGCGCAGATCAGGGTCGGATCGGACGCCGGCGCCTCAGAAGTGATCGTCCTCAGGCTCCGCGGCGAGCCGGGGAGGCACCTCGACGCGGTCGCCACGCCGCTCCTGCTGCCGGACACGCCCGTCGTGGCGTGGTGGCCGGACCAGCGTCCCGCCGTGCCGGCTGAGGACCGGTTGGGAGCGTTGGCCTCGCGCCGGATCACCGACGCGACCACCTCGGAACGCCACTTGGCCGGCGATGCCGACGCGGCGCCCCTGCTCTCGGCGTTGACCTCGGGCTACCGGCCGGGCGACACGGATCTGACTTGGACCAGGCTCACGCCCTGGCGGGCGGGGCTGGCGGCGGCTTTGGAGATCCCGCCAACCGAACCCGTCACATCGGCGACTGTGAGGGGGCCTTGCTCGACGGCATCGTACTTGATGGCGGCGTGGTTGACCGACCGTTTGCGGGTGCCGACGCGGCACCAGGCGAACGACTCGCCGTTCCTGACGGCCGTCGAGTTCCACTTGTCCGGCGGCCGGCGGATCCTGCTGGACAAGGAACTGGAGGAGTCGCAAGCCGTGCTGCGCATCACCGGGCAGGTGGACCGCGTGATCACGCTCAGCCGCCGCAGCCGGGCCGAGGCGCTGGCGGAGGAGCTTCGGCGGCTCGAACCGGACGCCGCCTACGGCCATCTGGTCTTGGATGCCGTGCCCGCGTTCGTGGAGGCGATGGGTGCCGGCGCCGCCGGGGAGCAGGACCCGCCGCCGCTCTTGGGCGCGGCGGGAAGCGCGGCGACGGGAAGCGCGGCGACGGGCGGCGCCTCATGAGGGACGTGATCGTTCTGCCGGACCCCATGGCGGTGGCGGAGGCCGCCGCGCAGCGCCTGGCAGGGTTCTTGCTTGAGTCCCAGTCCCTGGCCTCGGCCACCCATGTGGCGCTGACCGGCGGCGGGACCGGGATCGCGGTGCTGGACCGTCTGCGCGCCAACCCGCTGTTGGGCGCGATTTCCTGGCCGGACGTGCACTTTTGGTGGGGCGATGAGCGCTTCGTGGCCGCCGGGTCGCCCGAGCGCAACGATTCCCAAGCCCGCCGGGCGCTGCTGGATCATTTGCCTGAGGCGCCGGGCGGGACGCATCCCGTCTCCGCCGCCAATGAGGGGTTGTCGCTTGAGGAGGCCGCCACACGCTACACCGCTGACCTGCGCCGCCACCAGGTGCGGTTCGACCTGGTGCTGTTGGGCGTGGGGCCGGACGGGCATGTCGCGTCGATCTTCCCTGGCGCTGGCGACGGCACGGGCCTGGCGGCGCCCGGCGCGTTCGCCGTGCCCAACTCGCCCAAGCCGCCCCCGGCACGGGTGTCGCTGACTCTGGACACCATCAACGCCGCACGCCAGGTCTGGCTGGTGGCGGCCGGTTCGGCCAAACGGGACGCGGTGGCCGCGGCGCTCGGCTTGGCGGCGCGCCCGGCCCCGCAACAAGAATCCGCCGGCCCGGCCGACGCGGCCCGCGCTCCCGTCCCGGCCGCGCGGGTGGCGGGCCGCGAACGCACTCTGTGGCTGGTCGACGCGGCGGCGGCTGCGGCCTGACGCCGGAAATGGGGACGGTACCTTTTTCGGCCCAAGCCGAAAAAGGTACCGTCCCCATTTCTTAGCTGGGAGTTAGCTGGAAACGGTACCGTCCCCGTTTTTGGTCTTGGTCTTGCGGCGGATTATTAGGAGGACCACGCCCGCGATCAGCGCCAGGCCCGCCAGCGCCGCCAGCGTCAACAGGCCGTTCGCGCCCGTGAACGGGAGGCGGCCGGGCACCTCGACGGTGACGCTCGAACAGGACTTGACGCACTCGGCGGGCGGGATTTGGGTGGCGGTCGAGGATGTCGACTCCGGCGCCCAAGCGGTGTTGCGGGCCAGGCCGTCGCCGCTGCCCGCCACCTTGACCGAATAGGTGATGGTGACGCTCTGCCCCGCGCCCAACGGGCCCGACCAGCGCAGCCGCTGCGCCGCATAGACCACGGCGCCCAGGCTGGCCCGGGCGTCGCCCTGGTAGACCGCGTCGTCCAACACGTCAGACAGGTCGTCGACCAGCTCGGCCGGGCGTTCCGCCGTGAAGTCGACCGGACTGGTGTTGGTCGCGACGATCGAATAGCGGAGCACGCTGCCGATCCCCACCGGGCTGGGCGCCGCGACAGACTTGGCCACCTCGATCACCGGGGTTGTCACGTCGGAGGAGGCGCACGCCTCGCCCGTGATCGGGTCAACACCGGTGTTCTCCGGGTCGTCGCAGCCTGGCGGCGGCGGATTGGGGACCGCCGGGTCGCGCGGCACCCAGGCGACGTTCTTGAGCTGCCTGTCCCCGCCCTCTTTCAGCGTCACCGAATAGGTCAGCGTCGCAGTGGCGCCGGGCGCCAACGGCCCGCGCCATTCCAGCACCGACTGTTCGTAGGTGAAGGTTCCGCCGGCCCCGCCGTCGGAGGCGCTGGCCAGATCGAACGGCTCCGAATCGTCCAGCAAGTCCGCCAGCGAGTCCGCCACCACCGCCGGATTGGCGGCCGTGAACGCCGCCGGCCCGGCGTTGCGCACCTCAACCCGGTAAGTCAGCGGCTCGCCCGGCCGGACGTCCACCACGCCGTCCACTTCTCCGTCCACCCGTTTCGCGGTCACCTGCAGGATTGGGCGCTCTTGGTCCACCGCCGAGCAGGGCTCGCCGGTCGCCGGATCCGGTTCGCCGGCCGGCGCGGTGCAGCCCGGCTCCGGCGGCGACATCAGCGACGGGTCGTTCGGCGACCAGGCCAGGTTCCGCAACCGGCCGTCGCCGTTCAGAGTCAACTCCACCGCGTAGGCGAGTTCGACTTGCTCCCCGGCGGGCAGCGGCCCGGACCACGCGACCACCGGGCTCTCCCAGGTCGCCGAACCGGCTGCCGGCTGGTTCTCCCAACCGGCCCACACCGCATCGTCCAACACGTCGGACAGATCGTCGCGCACCACCGCCGGGTCCTCGGCGGTGAAATCGCCCGCCCCGGTGTTGGCCAACGTCAACGTGTAGACCAGGCGGGCGCCCGCAGGCCAGCCGGCTCCGTCCGAACTCTCCGCCACCGTCTTGGCGATGCTCAACCAAGGCATCTTGACCTGGTCGTTCGCGCACCAGTCCTGGCCCGGATTGTCGCAGGCCGGCGGTTCTCCCGGATCATCCGGGTCGGCCGGGGCCCAAACGGCGTTCTTGACGTCCCCGTCCCCACCGTGCCTCAACGTCAGCGAATAGGTGACGTCCACATGCTGGCCGACCGCCAAAGGCCCGGACCACTTCAGCAACGGCTCCTCGTAGCCGAGCTGCCCGCCCGCGCCGTTGTCAGACGCCGTGGCCAGGTCGAACGGCAATGCGTCGTCCAGCGCGCCGGCCAGCGAGTCGACCACGACCGCCGGATGGTCCGGCGTGTAATCGCCTTGGCCGGTGTTCTCAACCCGGAAGGTGTATTCGATCCGGTCGCCCGGCCGGGCGTGCGCGGGTTCGTCGCTTTGGCCATCCCTGACCAGCCGCGACGTTTTCGCGATCGCCAGCACCGGCTGCCGCAGGTCGCACACCGCGCAGCTCTCGCCGGTCGTCTGGTCCACCCGGCCCGTCCCGGCCCGCGTGAAGCCGGCGCCCGACTGGGTGGTGGACTGCTCCACGCAAGCGGGAGCCAAAGGCTCGCTGGGATTGGCGGGCACCCAGGTGACGTTGTCGATCCGGTGGTCGCCGCCCTCACCCAGTTGGACCCGGTAGGTGAGCACCACTTCGGCCCCCGCCGCCAGCGGCCCGCGCCATTCCAGCAACGGCTCCGCGTAGGCGAACTGGCCGCCCGCGCCGCCGTCTGAGGCTGTGGCCAGGTCGAACGGCCGGGAATCGTCCAAAACGGCGGCGAGCGAGTCCTCGATCACCGCCGGCCGCGCCGCCGTGAACGCCGCCGGTCCCACGTTGGCGGCCACCACGGTGTACGTCAGCCAGTCGCCCGGCCGGGCGTAGGCCCCGCCGTCCACGCTCTTGGAGACGATCTCAAGGATGGGCCGCGACTGGTCGATCAGCGAGCACGGCTCGCCAGTGGCCGGATCCAAGCCGTCCACCGGGGCCTCGCAGTCCGGAGGCGGCGGCGGGACGGCCGGATTGTTGGGGAACCAGGCCAGGTTGCGCAGGTCGCCGTCGCCGCCGCCCGTCAGCTTGACCGCGTACTCCAACACTGCGGACTCGCCCGAGGCCAGCGGCCCCGACCACGTCAAGACCGGGTCCGCCCAAACAGTCGACCCGGCGCCGGGCCCGGAAACCACGCCGACCCAAACGGAATCGTCCAAAACCCCGCTCAAGTCGTCGCGAACAACCGCCGGTACGGCCTGCGTGAAGTCGCCCGGTCCGGTGTTTTCCAACGTCAACGTGTAGACCAGGCGCACGCCCGCCTGCCAGTTCCCGTCGGGCGGGTCTTGGCGCACCGTCTTCTTGATCGACAACTCCGGCATGGGGAACTCGTCGCTGGCGCACCACGGCCCGGAATGCTGCTCGCAGGACGGCGGCGGCCCCGGATCGAGCGGGTCGTCCGGCACCCAGACCACGTTCGACAGCCGTCCGTCCCCGCCGGGCTTCAACGTCACCGAGTAGGTCACCACGACGGTTTCCAGCGGATCCAGTTGGCCGGTCCAGCTGAGCCGGTCGGCCGACTCGACCCAGTCGAGTTGGCCGCCGCCGCTGACGATCACGGCCTGGTCGTCCCAGGTCGCGTCGTCCAGCACGTCGGTCAGAGTGTCGACAACCACCGCCGGATGGGCGGCCGTGTAGGCGCCCGAACCCCGGTTCGTGATGGTCAGCGTGTATTTGACCTGGTCGCCGGGCCGCGCGTAGGGCGGCGGGGTCGCCTCGCCGGGCCGTTCCACCACGGAGGTCTTGGCGATGTCGAGGACCGGCGGAGTCAGTTGGACCTTCGCGCAGGCCTCTCCGGTCACGGGGTCCGATCCGGCGCCCATGCCGTCCGGCAGGTCGCAAGCGGGCGTGACCGGGTCAAACGGGTCGCGCGGAGTCCAGGCGACGTTGGCGGTTCTGGTCGCCGACATGGTGTCGCCGAGGCGCACCTGGTAGGTGATGACCACCGACTCGTCTTGCCCCAACGGGCCGTACCACAAGAGCATCCCCGCCGTGTCCAGCGGACTTAGGTCGATTTGGCCCACGTTTGGGCTCACCGCAACCGACGAGGCGACAAAGGCGCCGAACTCCAACACACCCGACAGGTCGTCGAGCAGCCAGGCGGGGGAACCTTCGTTGAAATCGAAGGCGCCAGTGTTGTGCAGGGTGACGCGGTAGGTGACGGTTTGGCCGGGCATCGGGTCGGACGGAGTTGCCGTCTTGGTCACCTGGAGCCCGCTCTTGTCGAACGCCTCGACCGAGCACGGCTGCTGGGTCTTCGGGTCGACTCCGCCGGAGGCCTGGTCGCAATCCGGTTTGTCGAGGCGGCCGGGGTCGTTGGGCCGCCAGACAATGTTTCGGACCGACCCGTCGCCGGTGTCCTTCAGCAACACCTTGACTTTGAGCACCACGCTTTGGCCGGAGGCCAACGGCCCCTCCCAGCGGAGCAGAGGAGAGTTCCACGTCAACTCGCCGGGGGGATCCGCTGTGACCTGCACGTCGGCCAGGCCGCCGAAGTCCGCGTCATCCAACACGTCTCGCATGTCGTCCACGAACACGGCCGGATGGTCCGCGTCGAAGTCCATGAAGGACGTGTTGCTGACCGACACGGTGAACTCGACCGTGTCGCCGGGATTCGGGCTCTGCGCGTCAGACCACTTGGCGACCGCCAGCACCGGCCGAACCAACTCGTCGGCCGCGCAGGGTTCGCCGGTGACGGGGTCCAGCAGGTCGGACGGGTCCTGGGTGTCGCACGCGGGGGGCTCCGGGTCCGGGTCGCCCAGGTCTTGCGGGGTGAAGGCCACATTCCGGGTGATCCCGTTCGCGCCGCCCGTCAAGGTGACCGAGAAAGTGATCACCACGGTGTCGCCTTGAGCCAGCGCCGAGCGCCAGACCAGCCTGGTCGGCGTGGCCAGCGCCGGGGCCGTCACAATGGCCCCGCCCACGCGCGCCTCCGCGTCATCGTTGAAGACGGCGCCGTTCAAGACGGTGGCGAGGTCGTCTATCACCACTGCGGGGTTGGCGTCGGTGTAGTCCGCCTGGCCGATGTTCGTCGCGCGGATCGTGTAGGTCACCACGTCGCTTGGGGCAAGCTGGCGGCCCTGGCCGTCCGAGGTCTTTTCGATCTTCAGCGAAGGGTAGTACTCGCCGATCGCGGAACAAGGCTCCATGGTGTCCGGGTCAACGATCGCCCCGGCCGGCCCGTCGCAATCGGGCGTCTCAGGCGGCACCGACGGGTGCGGAGTGTCCGGCTGCCAGGCGACGTTGCGGATGAAGCCGTCGCCGTGGGCCGCCTTGGTGAAGGAGTACCGCAGCGTGACCGTGCCGCCGTTCCGCTCCAGTGGACCCGACCAGGTCAGATAGGGATCCTGGTAGTCGAGTTCCCCGACGTCCGGCTGAACGGCGGCGTTGCCGTCATAGGAGGCGCCGTCCAGCAGTTGGCGGAAGTCGTCCACGACCACCGCCGGGTGGCCAACGGTGAAGTCGGCCGGCCCCACGTTGGTGATGACGACCTCATAGGCCAAGGTCGCGCCCGCCGGGTGCGGCGGCTGGCTCGTCAGCTTCTTCGTCACCGTCAACTGCGGAATCTGGCGGTGGTCGGCGGCGCAGGCCTCCTCGGTGTCCGGATCAAACGGTCCCACGCCCTGGTCGCAGTCCGGCGCCTTGGGATGGGCGGGGTCCGCCGGGTCGAACGGCGCCCAGACCACGTTGCGCACGTCTCCGTCGCCGCCCCCGTGAACCTTGACCGCGAACTTGACCACCAGGCTCGCGCCCGGATCAAGCGCACCCGACCAGCGCAAACGTCCGGTTGTCGAATCGAACACGGGCTGGTGCTGGCCGTCCACCGGCTGCCCGTCGACGCTCGCGGTCAGGGATCCCTCCACCAAGGAGGAGTCGTCCAAGACCGGCGCCAGGTCGTCTTCCACCACCATGGGCTCCGCGTCGGTGTAGGGGCCCAGGCCCACGTTGGTGGCCGTCAGCGTGTAGGCGATCTCCTCGCCCGCCGTCACCGTGCCCATGGGGAAGGAGGACTTGGACAGCGCCGGCAAAGGACCGCGCAGGTTGAGCCCCGCGCAGATCTCGCCCGTCGTCACCGAGGTGACGGGTTGGCCGTCGGTCGAGGGGACGCACGGTGGTGTGGGCGGCGGCGGGTCCACGGCGTCATGGTCGAACGGCGCCCAGGCCACGTTGCGGAAGGCCCCGTCGCCGGCGGGGTTGACCTTGACCTTGTATTCGACCACGACCTGGCCGCCAGCGGGGATTGGGCCGGCCCAGCGGAGCAGCCCGGTCACGGGATAATACGTGGCTTCGCCGGCCAACACCCCCGGCGCGCCCGCCTGGTAGGCCGTCTCAGAACCGGTGACCCAGTCCGCTTCGTCGAGGATCCCGGACAGGTCGTCCCAGACCACCGCCGGCTCGGTCTCGGTGTACGCCACATCGGAGATGTTCGCCACCAGGAGTTGGTACGTGAGGGTGTCGCCGGGTGCCGGGTTTGAGTCGTCCACCTGCTTCGACAGCGTCAGCAAAGCCCTGTGCTGTTGCAGCTTGGAGCACGGCTCGCCGCTGGCCGGGTCAATCCCGCCGCTCAGCGGCTCGCCTTGGCCGTCCACGCAACCGGGCGTGGCGGGCACCCCGGGCGTGAACGGATTGGCGGGCGCCCAGGCGGTGTTGGCCAGCACGGTCGAGGCGGTCTGAGTGGTCCCGACCAGGCGGACCGAGTATTCGATCACCACACTCTGGCCGGCCTCCAACGGTCCGTCCCAGGTCAGGACCGGCTGCGTGTAGTCCGGCTCCCTCGCCTGGTCGGCTCCGGCCGGATTGTAGGTGGCGGACGCGGGCCGCTGGAAGGCGGCCCCCGCCAGGATTCCCGTCAGGTCGTCGCGGATCAGCGCCGGGCTGGCTTTCGTGAAGGCCGCGCCGCCCGTGTTGGTCGCCGTTATCCGGTAGGTCAGCAGGTCGCCGGTGTGAGGCGCGGCGGGCGGGTTGACCAAGGTCTTGACCACGGCGAGGTTGGCCTTCCCCACATGGGCTGCCGCACAGCGCCCGGCCGTGGTCGGGTCCGGCAGGTCCGGCGTGACCGGGCAAGCGCTGGGATCCGGCGGAGTGGTGTCCCCCGGGTCGACCGGCGACCACGCGACGTTGTAAAGGTCGCCGTCGCCCTGGGCGGTCAGCGTCACCGAGTAGACAATCGCCACGGTCTGGCCCGCTTTGAGCTGGCCCGTCCAGCTCAGCCGTTGGCTGTCCCAGTTCAACGTCCCAGCCCCGGTTGACGGCGCCTGGGCCACATAGGGCTCCGTTTTCCACACGCCGTTGGCCAGCACGTCGCTCAAGTCGTCCAGCAGGTAGGCGGGGTTGGAGGCCGTGAAGTCGCCGTCGCCAATGTTGGTGAACCGGATCACGTACGTGACCTCGCTGCCCTGACGCGGCACCGCCGGCGCCTGGGCCGTCTTCTCCAAGTGCACTAACGCGCGCGGCATGGTCACCTGGGCGCAGGACTGCGGGGTTCCGGGAACCGTCCCACCTCGGCAGTCCGGCGGGTCCAAGTCGGCCGGGCCATGGGGTGCCCAGGCCACGTTGACCAAGGAGGCCGGGGCCGCGCCGGTCAGCGCCACGCTGTAGGTGATGGTCACCGATTCGCCGGCGGCCAGCGGCTCTTCCCAGGTGAGCACGCCCGCGTCAAGAACCGGGTTTCCGCAGGGGAAGGAGTTCCCGGGGCACGATGCCGTGGCGTCGCCTTGGTAGGTAACGCCCGGCAGCATTTGGACAAGCGAGTCGCGCAGACGGGCCGGGTTGGTGGTGGTGAAGTCCTCGTCGCCGGTGTTTTCAAGGACAACCGTGTAGGTGACCACGTCATCCGTCTGCAACGTGCCCGCTCCGGGCTGGGGGTCCGAGGTCTTGGTGACCGTCAGGGCCGGTCGCCTGATCACGTCCACCCCGCACGCCTCCTCGACCTCGCGCAGACGGTTCGACTCGCAGACGGGTGTGGGCGGCAGCGGTTCATAGGGGTCGAACGGCTCCCAGACCACGTTGGCGATGGTCCCCGCGCCGCCTGAGCTCAAGGTCGCGCGGAACGTCAACGTCACCGTCTGGCCGGCGGCGCGCGCCAAGCTCTTGCCGCTGAGCAGCGTGCCCCTCCAGATCAGGCGGTTGTTTCCGAACTCGAAGGCGCCTTCGTTGCGGGGATCGTCCACATCCCACGCCTGCGTCCAAGAGCCCGCCTGCAGTTGTGCCCCGGCCAGGATCGCGGTCAAATCGTCATGCAGCACCAGCGGCGCGCCGGCCGTGTAGTCCACGTCGGAGATGTTCTTCGCCGTGATGGTGTACTCGACCGTGGCGCCGGGAACCGCCTCCGTCAGTTCCACGGACGGGTCGGCCGCGTCCAAGAACCGGTGGGTCTTGGCCAACTCGACGGCGGGTTGGGGCGCCTCCGCCCGGGCGCAAGCCTCTTGAGTGACCGCGTCTAGGCCGCCCACGGCCGGGTCGCAGGCGGGCGCGGCAGCGGCCGGGTCGCTCGGATCGTCTGGTTGCCAGGCGACGTTGACCACCACGGGGGCGGCGCTGCCGCCAACCGTCAACTCGTAGATGATGACGGCCGAGGAGTCGGGCTGGCCCGCCGCCGCCAAGTCGCCGGTCCAGGTGATCCTCTCTTGCGGCTCGTCAAAGACGGCGGTCCCCACGGTAGCGCTGAGCCCGCCGTCAACCCAGGTGGCGCTGGCGAGAACGTCGCTGAGGTCGTCCCAGATCACCGCCCCCTGATAGGGGACGGGGCTGATGTTCGTGACCCGAACCGTGTAGCTGAGCGTGTCCAGAGCCTGCGAGTCGCGGGTGACGTTATAGGCCTTGGAGACGCGTAGCACTGGGAAATCCAGGACCACCCGGGCGCACGCCTCGCCGGTCGACTGGTCTCGGCCGTCCGGCGCCGACGCGCAAGCCGGCGGAGCGGTGCTGGCCGGGTCGGTCGGCGCCCAGGCCACGTTGACAATCCGGCCGTCGCCGGCGGCGGTCAGCTGAACGGCGTAGGTGATGGTGGCGGTGTCGCCTTTGGCGAGCGCGCCCGTGTAGGTGACCAACGGCGGGTTCGGCGCGGCGGGGAAGCCGACCGAGCCCGTGTCGCCGGGTTTCAACGTGGGCGGGCTGAAGGGGTCCAGGGTCGAATCAGACAGAGTGTCCGCCAAGAAGTCTCTGACCACCAGGGGCCGCTCGGCGCTGTAGTCGACTTGGCCCACGTTCTCCAGCGTGATGGTGAATGTCGCGTGGTCGCCCACCCTGGCCGCGCCGGTGGCGGGCGAGACGACCTTGGTGATGGCCACCTTGGGCAGCGGGAAGCTGACCGCCCCGCACGGCTCCCCCGTCGACGGGTCGGCCCCGGAGGCGATCAGTCCGCCGGGGCCCGCGCAGGCGGGCGGCTGGGGCGTGACCCCGTTGGTCGGCACCCAGGCCACGTCCTTGACCGTCAGGTCGCCCTTGGCGGTGAGCGTCACGCTGTAGGTGATCGTGACCGTCTGGCCCACCCGCAACGCGCCCGACCAGGCGATCCTGGCGGCGGCCCGCTCGAACTCGGGCGGGCGTGGCGAGCCGGCCGGACCGCTCAAGGCGGCGGCCAGGCCGACTGGCTCCACGGCATCGTCCAAAGTGCCGGACAAATCGTCATAAACGGCTGCGGGCACGCTGGTGGTGAAATCGGCGCCGCCCACGTTCTTGGCGGTGACCGTGTAGTGGACTGTGTCGCCTATCCTGGCCCCCCTCGGGTCGTTGTCGGCCGTTTTCGCCACCTCAAGCAGCGGGCGGTCCAACTGGACCGCGGCGCAGACCTCGCTGGTCACCAAGTCGTCCGGATCGGTCACCCCGCCCGCGCAGGCGGGAACGGCCGGCGGATCGTGGCGTGGGACCCAGGCGACGTTGCGCAGGCTCCCGTCGCCGGTCGGCTTCAGGGTCACCTCGTAGGTGATCACAACCGTGTTTTCGCCCGGCGCCGTGCCCAGGGTGCCGGACCAGCGGATGGTCTGATCGCCGGAGTCGAAGACCGGCGCGGCCCCGACTGAGGCGGTCAGGGAAAGCGGATCCAAGGTGGCGTCTGTCAGGACGTCGGACAGGTCGTCCCAAATCGGCACCGGCACCGCGTACGGCGCCGCGCCAACGTTCACGCCGGTGATGGTGTAGCGGACCCGCGTGCCCGGCGCCGGCCCGTTCAACGGGTCGGTCTGGGCGGTCTTCGACAAGCGGAGCAGCGGCCGGGACTCCAGGACAACCGCGCAGGGTTCGCCCGTGACCGCGTCCAGGCCCGTCGAGGAATCGCATTGGGCGGGCGGGACGGGCGGCGGGTCGGAGCCCGTGGGCGGCGTCTGGCCGCGCGGCGCCCACGCCGTGTTGCCGATCACGCCGTTGCCGGTGCCGGTCAACTGGAACTCGTAGGTTATGACCACGGTTTCGCCCACGGCCAAGGGCCCGGACCAGTAGAGACGGGCGTTGGCGGGGTCGATTGTCGGATCCGCGACCGTTTGGCCGTTGACCTTGGCTTGGGCGCTGCCGGCCACGTAGTTGGTGCCGTCCCACAAGTCGGCTAGGTCGTCGGCCACGAACAGCCGCCGATCCGCCGTGAACGGCTCTTGGCCCGTGTTCTGCGCCGTGACCTCGAATTTCAGCACGGCGCCCGAAACCAGGTCCGAGGGCGGGTCCACCATGCGCTTGGTGATCCGCGCCAAAGGCCGGCCAAACGACAAGGCCGCGCAGATCTCGCCCGTCTGCGGATCTGGGCTCGAGGCGCAAGTCGGCGGGTCCGGGTCGGCCGGGTCGTTCGGCGCCCAGGCCACGTTCTCCAACGTCCCGTTCCCGCTGGAGTTCAGACGGACCGAGTAGGTCAGGGTGGCGGTCTGGCCGGCGGCGAGCGGGCCGCTCCAGCCGATCAACTGGGGGGCCGCCTCGTTGGCGCCCAGCAGGGTGCCGCCGGCCGCCCCGGCAACGCTCAAGTCGCGCTGGTAGGTGGCGTCATCCAAGATGTCGCCAAGGTAGTCGCGGATGACCGCCGGGTTGGCGGTGGTGAAACTGCCCGGACCTTCGTTCTTGGCCGTGACGGTGTAGGTGATCAGGCTGTTCGACCGGTCGGCGGCCTGATGGTTCGAAGACTTCGACAAGACCAGGTGGGGCGCGCTGAAGTCGTTGACCGCGCACGGCTCGCCGGTCACCCTGTCGGTGCCGGAGGGCGCGTCGATCGCGCAAGTGGGGGTGGTGGACACGTTCGGATTGTCAACCCAGGCCACGTTGTCCAGGGACCGGTTCCCGGCCTCCGTGTACCTCACGGTGTACTGCAAGATCACGGACTGCCCACTGGGCGGGGCCGGTCCAACCCAGGTCAGCAGCTTGGTGGACGGGGTGAAGGTGAACACGCCGTGCGGGTTGGCGCTGTCGCTGGTGACCCCCAGCCAAGTCGCGTCATCCAAAACCCCCGCCAAATTGTCCTGGACCGTGATGGTGGCGGGCGGCACGGCCGGACCGGCGCTGGCCGGGCCCGCGATCTCCAACGTGTAGGTGATCTGGTCGTCCGGCCTGGGAGTGCCGGCCGCCGTGGACCGCTTGGTGATGGTGTACGGGTCCAACGTGAGCGCGATGGCGTGGTCTTCGACTTCTCCGTCCATGACCACTCCGACCGGCTTCTTGTCAACGCGCGGGTCGTCCGTGATGAGGAACCTGCCGATCACCTGCGCTTGCGGCGCCGTCGTGATTGGGACGTTCCACGCCAGGGTGAAACGGCCCGAATCCGGGCAGGGCACCTTGCTCGGCGTGACCGCCTGCCCGGCGGGGGGCGCCGGCCCGGACAACTCCGACTCTTCGAACACCCGGTTGCCGTTGAAGTCGATCCAGCCCCAGACGTTGGCGTCCCTTCCCGAGTCCTGGCACGCCAAGTCCCGCAGGACCACCGTCCCGCCCCGGTAGGCCGAGAGGGCCTTGGGGATGGCCAGGTCTTCGTCGTTGGGCTGGGCGTTGACGTCGTCCCCCGTCGCCGTGGCCGTGTACGGCTGCGTGCCCTCGCCGTCCACCACGGCGCCCAGCCGCAAGGGCGGCTGGACCAGGTCAGCCAAGCTGAACGCTGGGTCGAACACGTTCTGTTCGGTGGGCCCCGGTCCCACAATGCCGCCACTCCATTGGGGGAACGCCTGCGCCCCGGCGGTGGGGTAGGTGTTTTGGGCGTCCCCCCAGTCGATAAAGCTGACCACGCCGATCGCGATGGCCGAGGTGCCGCCGCCTTTGATCTCGATGTCGGCTCCGGTCGCGCCCTCCATGAAGGCCACGGCGGCGGGGCCGCCCTGCTCGCATTCCTTTCCGCCCGCGGGAGGCTTGAGCGTCAAGGTATTGTCCGCCGCGAGGTCCGCCACCGTGTATTCGGCGCACCCGGCGATCCGGTAGCGGTCAATGATCCGCCAGGTGACCCCGCTTTCGAGCGGCTTGGCTTTGACGTATTCCCCCTGCTTGTCGTTCGAGGATTCGGAGTCGGAGACCACCAGCCCCGGCACCGGCAGCGGCACCGGCACGTTCACGCCGCCCGGATTGTCCGGACTCCGCAACGACATGCTGCAAGAGACTCTGAAGGAAACTGTCGCGCCGCTTGTGGAGTTCGCTATCCCGACGTACATCTTGTTATTGGTTCCGGTTTTCCCGTCGTTGTATAGGTCATCCAAGCCGTCGTTCCGCCATCCGCCGGGCGCGTAAACCTTGATTTGGTCAGTCCCCCCTGCTGCATGTTTCCCGAAATCAGAGAGCGTGCATTGTGTCGTTAGGAATTCGTTGGTTCCGACCTGACGCGTGTTCGTGACCGGTCCCGGTTGGATGTCAGCCGCGCTGGTGCCCCATTCGAACCAGTCGATCAGACCCCGAAACCGCCCCAGTCCCCCGGTCGCGAAAACCGCGTCGGCCTTGGGGCTGGTGCTCACCAGCACCGCGGGAACGCAGATGGCCGCCGCCACGAAGGCGGCTAACACGCGCGCCACGCGGGCGCGCCTGGATCCAAGCGTTGAAGCGGGCGCAGCCGCGCTGCCCCCGTTATCCACGTTTCCTTTGGCCTTGGCGTCTTGTCGCCCTTGCGCGCCAGCTTCGTGTTTCCTCAACGCCTTTACCCCCTCATGGTCGTTTTCAGTGCCAGCAGGAGGGCAGTCCCCGCCTCCCGGCGCCGTTTCGACTTCGCTGATTGACCAGCCTATTCCATTTGGGCTGAGCACAATTTCCCCGTCAGTGGGCGCCTACCAGGCAAGACGGCGGCCAAGCCCTCTGAAGGCCGTCCTAGACTGGGGCGGTGCCGGAATTGCCTGAAGTCGAGACGGTCCGCGCCGGGTTGGAGCGCCTCATTGTCGGCGCGACCATCGCGAGCGTTGAGCCCCTTCAGCCGTCCAGCCTGCGGGGGGATGTCGCCAGCGCCCTCGGCCGGCGCGTCCTGGGCGCCCGCCGGCGCGGCAAAGTCCTCATCGTTGACCTGCAAGACGGCTATTCCTTGGTGGCACACCTGAAGATGACAGGTCAATTGGTCTTCCGCCCGGCAACTGCCGCCGCGTCGTCCGCCGCCAGCCCGGCACCCGCTCGCCTAGGTAAAGCTACCGGCAGTTCCCCCGATCCGGTCGCCGCCCCAACGCCCGCCACACCCTCCGCCCACACTGCCTCCGGGCGCGCGCCCGGTCCCGCCGGGCCGCCGCCCGCCGGCCCGGCCGCCTCGGCTCAGCCGTTGGCGCCCGGTCCAACCGCCCCGCCCGGCGCGTGGGGCGGCGGCCATCCCTCCGATTCCCTGATCGGCCCGCTGCCGGACAATTCCACCCGCGTCATCATCGGCTTTGCGGACGGCGCCCGCCTTTACTTCAACGACCAGCGCAAATTCGGCTGGTTGGCGGTCATGCCCACCGACCAGGTGGAAGAGATTCCGCTGCTCGCCAAAATGGGCCCCGAGCCGTTCGAGCAGGAGGCCTGGCCGGAGTTCCGCCGCCGCGCGCGGCGCCATCAGCGCGCGCCCGTCAAGGCCGTTCTCCTGGACCAGTCGGTGGTGGCGGGAATCGGCAACATCTATGCGGACGAGGCCCTTTGGGCCGCCCGCATCCACCCCGAGACTCCGGTCGGGGCGCTGTCAGACAGGGCGTTGAAGCGGCTCTTGGAAGCCGCCGCAGAGGTCATGGCGCTCTCCTTGTCCCTGGGCGGCTCAACCGACCGGAACTACGTGGACGCGGAGGGCCGACGGGGCGCCTACCTCGACTTCGCCAAGGTTTTTCGCCGGCAGGGCCAGCCCTGCGAACGCTGCGGCCGTCCCATCCTCAAGACGCGTGTGGCCGGCCGTGGCACGCACCTGTGCGCCCGCTGCCAACGGCGCCGCCCCCTGGCGCCGCCAACCCCCAAACCGTGACCGGGGCGGGCGGGCCGACCGGTCGGCATCGTGCGCCAAGAAACCACTCCGACCAGCGAAAACGCCTGGCGCGGCGATTTGCAAAAGACCGGTGACAGAAAAGGAAACGGCCGGTAAGCTGAAAGCACCTTGCATGGCGTAACCCCCCAAGTGAGAGGTGTCAGATGATCAAAGCCGATCTACAAGAAACCTACGGTTTGTACATTAATGGCGAGTGGCGTCCGTCTTCCGACGGCGCCACTTTTGTCAGCACTTGCCCCGCCAACGGCGAGCCCTTGGCGCGCGTGGCGGAGGCGACCAAGGAGGACGTCGACGCGGCCGTGGACGCGGCGTGGGCGGCCTTCGAATCCTGGAAGAAAGTCGAACCGGCGGCCCGCGCCGCCATCCTCAACCAAATCGCGGACGTGATCGACGCGAACGCCGCGCACCTGGCGCTGGTGGAGTCGCTCGACAACGGCAAGCCCATCCGCGAGACCAGCGCGATCGACATTCCGTTCGCGTCCGACCACTTCCGCTATTTCGCGGGCGCGGTCCGGACCGAAGAGGGCACGGCCACGCTCCTGAACGAGGAGACGCTGTCGCTGGTGCTGCGGGAGCCGATCGGCGTGGTGGGGCAGATCGTGCCCTGGAACTTCCCGTTCCTGATGGCGGCCTGGAAGCTGGCGCCGGTGCTGGCGGCCGGCTGCTGCACGGTCTTCAAGCCCTCTTCGCTGACCTCGCTCAGCGTGTTGGAGTTGGCCCGGCTGATTGGCGACGTGCTGCCGAAGGGCGTGTTCAACGTGGTCACGGGCAAGGGCTCGAAGTCCGGGCAGGCCATCTTGGACCACAAGGGTTTCCGCAAGCTGGCCTTCACCGGCTCCACCGAGATCGGCTGCGCAGTGGCGAACGCCGCCTCCGACCGCCTGATCCCGGCCACGTTGGAACTGGGCGGGAAGTCCGCCAACATCTATTTCCCGGACGCCCAATGGGACATGGCCATGGACGGCCTGCAGCTAGGCATCCTGTTCAACCAGGGCCAGGTCTGCTGCGCCGGTTCGCGCGTGTTTGTCCACGAGGACATTTACGACAAGTTCGTGGCGGACGCGGTTGAGGCGTTCAAGAAGATCAAGGTCGGTTTGCCGTGGGAGCCTTCCACCCAGATGGGCTCGCAAGTGGACCAAAACCAACTCGACCAGATTCTGGGCTGGGTCGAGGAGGCCAAGACCGAGGGCGCCAAGGTCGCCGTGGGCGGCGAGCGGGCACCCGGCGAGGAGTTGGCCAAGGGCGCGTTCATGCAGCCCACCCTGATCGTCGACGTGACCAATGACATGAAGGTGGCGCAGGAGGAGATTTTCGGCCCGGTGGCCGTCGTCATCAAGTTCAAGACCGAGGAGGAAGTCGTCGCCATGGCCAACGACTCGGTTTACGGCCTTGGCGGCGCGGTCTGGACCAGGGACATCAACCGCGCCATCCGCGTCGCCCGCGGGATTGAGACCGGCCGCGTGTGGATCAACACGTACAATTCCATTCCGGCCGGCGCGCCGTTCGGCGGCTACAAGGCCTCCGGCATTGGCCGCGAGACGCACAAGGTCATTCTGGAGCATTACACCCAGCAGAAGAACATCATGATCAACCTGTCGGAGTCGCCTTCGGGCTTCTACCCCGCCGGCTGATCGGGTTCGGACGCATCCAGGGCCGTGTCGCCTCAACGTGGAGGCGGCACGGCCCTTTTCTCCGGCTGGCCGGGGGTCGGTAGGCTGGACCAGGCCGCGCTACGGCGCGCGGCGAATGGACCGATCTCAGGAGTTCCCCATATGCCAAAGGTGACGTATTACAGCGGCCAGAGCCTGCCACTGGAAATGCACAAGGTTCGAATCATCCAGAAGCTCACTCTGCTGCCAATCGAGGAACGGCTGGCCGCCATCACCAAGGCGGGCTACAACACGTTCTTGTTGGAGAACAAAGACGTCTTCCTGGACATGCTGACTGACAGCGGCGTCAACGCGATGTCCGACCGCCAGCAGGCGGCCATGTTGTTGGCCGATGACGCCTACGCCGGTTCCGCCACCTTCACCCGTCTGCATTCCAAGCTCAAAGAGCTGTTCGGCATGCAGTACTTCCTGCCCGCGCACCAGGGCCGCGCCGCCGAACACATCCTGGCCAAGACGTATGTGCGGCCGGGCGCCTTGGTGCCTATGAATTACCACTTCACCACCGTCAAAGCCCACATCACCGAACTGGGCGGCGAGGTTCTGGAGCTAATCTGCCCCGAAGGCCTGTCCGTTGACGCGCCCGGCGACTTCAAGGGCAACTTCGACGTGCCGGCCCTGGACCGCTTGGTGGCTGAGCGCGGGGCCGAGGCGATCGCGTTCGTCCGGGTCGAGGCCGGAACCAACCTGATTGGCGGCCAGCCGTTCTCGCTGGAGAACCTCCGCCAGGTGCGGGCGGCCTGCACCCGGCACGGCCTGACCCTGGTGATGGACGCCTCCCTGCTGGCCGACAACCTGCATTTTATCAAGGAGCGCGAGCGGGGCGCCGCGCACCTGTCGATCCCGCAGATCACCCGTGCCATGGCGGACGCCTGCGACATCATCTATTTCTCAGCCCGCAAGCTGGGCTTCGGCCGCGGCGGCGGCATCTGCATCCGCGACGAGGCGACCTACAGGCGGATGCGCGGCCTGGTGCCCATGTATGAGGGCTTCTTGACCTACGGCGGCATGTCGGTCCGCGAGATGGAGGCCATCACCGTGGGCCTGGAAGAGACCATGGACGAAGACATGATCAACCAGGGGCCCCAGTTCATTGAGCACATGGTCACCGAGTTGGACTCCTACGGCGTCCCCGTGGTCAAGCCCGCCGGCGGCCTGGGCGCCCATGTCGACGCGATGCGGTTCCTAGACCACCTGCCCCAAACCCAGTACCCGGCGGCGGCCCTGGCCGGGGCCGTCTACCTGGCCTCCGGCGTGCGGGGCATGGAACGCGGCACCATGTCCGAGCAGCGCAATCCCGACGGCTCCGAGCCGTTGGCCCACATGGAATTGGTGCGCCTGGCCGTGCCACGCCGGGTCTTCACGCTTTCCCAGGTCAGCTACGCCATAGACCGGGTGCGCTGGCTGCACGCCAACCGCCGCCTGGTGGGCGGCCTACGCTGGATCGAGGAGCCGGAGATCCTCCGCTTCTTCTACGGCCGCCTGGCGCCCATCGGCGACTGGGCACAGGAATTGGTGGCCAAGTTCCGGGCGGACTTCGGCGACTCGCTCTAGACACCAGCCCGACGCACTCCCCGCAATACCTGCGATCCTTACCCTAGAACACCTGCGATCCTTGTGCTTGACAGGCTTGACCAGGCACAATGCGGAATCCGAACCCGCCCTCCAACGGGAACGGGTACCGTCCCCATTTCCCGGTCGCCAACTCCCGTGCCGACTTCGGCGGCTCACGCTAGCCCAGTGCCGTACGCGAACGCTGTTTCAGGTTGGTCAGCCGATGGCTGCGAACCTGCGACGGCGCCCACGAAGTCGATTTCATCATTCAGCGCGGGCGCCGGGTTGTCGCCGTCGAGGTGAAACTCTCGCGCACGGTGGGCGACGCGGACGCACGACACCTCAATTGGCTGCGCGGCAAACTCGGCCCCAGGCTCGCGGAGGCCATGGTCATCACGACCGGCCCCGAGCCGTACCGGCGCAAGTCCGACAATGTGCTGGTGGTGCCCGCCGCGCTACTCGGCCCGTGACCGGCAGTCGCTTGACGACGGTTGGTCACCAACCGCGGCGCCACCATTCGTCCAGGGAAGGGCGCTCCGCGCCCAAGGTGGTCGGGTCGCCGTGGCCGGGATGGACAATGGTCGCGTCGTCGAAGACCGCGAAAACGCGGTCCACCACGTCGGTCATCAACTGACCGAAGCGGGTCGGGTCGTGGTCCGTGTTGCCCACGCCGCCCGGGAAAAGGGAGTCGCCCGTGAACAGGTGGGTCGGATGGCCTGGCTCTTCGTACGCCAGCGCGATCGAGCCGGGCGTGTGGCCGCGCAGGGCGATCACCCGCAGGACAATCCCCGGCACGCCCATGCGGTTGCCGTGCTCCAGGCCCCGCTCGATTTTCACGCCGGTCTGGCGTTCGATCGCCGCAACGTCGGCCTGGCCCGCCAGCACCGGCACGCCGGCGGCCTGGACCAGGGAAGCCAAAGCCCGGATGTGGTCCCGATGGCTGTGGGTGGTGACGATCAAGCTCAAACGCGGCTCGGCCGCGTCACCGTCCGCGGAGCCCAGCAGGCGGCCTATCGCCACCGGGTCGTCGGCCGCGTCGATCAGGATCTGGTGGCCGGTCTGGCTCGAGGTCAGCAGGTAGACGTTGTTGTCAAGGTCTGACACCGAGGTCGAACGGATCGTCAAAGTGGGCGTTATGGCGAGGAGCGAATCCATACCTAAAGTCCTACCACTTCGGCCAAACCCGCCGAAACCGCCAGTTGGCGGACAAAAACCCCGCCAACTGCCCGCCCAGTCAGCAACCCGCCGGCACAGAATCCGCCAGGCGACGGAGAGAGGCGAAGGCTCAAAGATTGCCGTCGCCGGGACTCAACAGCCCGGTCTCATAGGCGTAGACCACGGCGTGGACGCGGTCGCGCAGCCCTAGCTTCCGGAGCACCCCGCCGACATGGGTCTTGACCGTCGCCTCGGACACGAACAGCTTGGCGGCGATCTCCGCGTTGGTCAGGCCGAGGGCCAACTGGTCGAACACGTCCCGCTCCTTCGGCGTCAAAGCGGCCAATTCCCGAGCCGTGATGTCGGCCTCTTGGTCTTCCCCCGCCCCGGCCGGGACGCCGCCGGAGGGCAGACGAGGCGCGAACAACTCCAACATGCGCCGGGTCACACGGGGCGACACGGCGGCATCGCCGGCCGCCACCGCCCGCACGGCCGCCACCAACTCCTCCGGGCGCACGTCCTTCAACAGGAAGCCGCTGGCGCCGGCTTTCAGCCCGGCGAACGCGTATTCGTCCAGGTCAAAGGTGGTGAGCAGGATCACGCGGGTGGAGGGATAGGCATCTGCGATGCGGCGGGTCGCCTCGATCCCGTCCATCAGCGGCATCCGCACGTCCATCAGCACCACGTCCGGCGCCAGCGCCGCCACCTGGTCCAGGGCAGCGCGGCCGTCCGCCGCCTCGCCGACCACCGAAATCCCCTCCTCGCCCCCCAACACCATGGCGAAGCCCATCCGCATCAGCGACTGGTCGTCCACCAACAACACCCGAATGAGATCCCCGGTCACCGTTCCTCCTTCAACGTCGCCACGACGCGCCAGCCTCCGCCCGGGGTGGGCCCGGCCTCCAATTCGCCGCCGAAGACCGCAACCCGCTGAGCCATGCCGACCAGGCCCTGACCCGAACCCTCCCACTTGGAGGCGGACCCGGCGGCGGGCGACCGGGGCGGTCCGTTTTCAACGGCGACCCGGTACGTGGCAGGCTCTGGCTCGTCGACCTTGACCCGCACCCAGTCGGGCCCGCCCCCGTGCCTTAACACGTTGGTCAACGACTCCTGCGCTATCCGGTAGACGGCCAGCGCCAACGCCTGGTCCTCGGGGATCGCGGCGGCCAATTCCAGGCTCACGGGCAGGCCCGACCGCGTGAAGGACTCGACCAGCGGCACCAGGTCCGCCGCGCCCGGCTGGGGCACCAGTTCCGGCTCGGTGCGCAGCACGGACAGCAACCGCCGCATGTCCGCCACCGTGTGCCGTCCCGTCTTGGACACCAGGGCCAAGGCCTCCTTGGCCCGGTCTGGGTCCCGGTCGATCGCCGCCTGGGCACCGTCCGCCAACGTCACCATCACGGCCACTGAGTGCGCGATCACGTCATGCATCTCCCGCGCGATCCGCGCCCGCTCCGCCGCCACCGCGATCTGCGCCCGCTGATCGCGTTCAAGCGCCAGATGATGGGCGCTGGCGACCAGGGCGGCCACATAACGCCGCCGGTTGCCGAAATGCACAAAGATGCTGACGGCCAGCACGTACATGGCCACTTCGGGGACTATCAACGCCCAGTCGTTCTGGCGCCCCAGGTAAACCATGTTCAGAATCACCAGTTCCGCGCAAGTCGCGCCCAGCCCCAGCCACGCCCAACGGGCCGGCGCCCGCTGGGACACCGCGAACAGCGCGAAGAGCAGCAGCCAACCTTCCGACCGCCCCGCGGCCACCACTCCGGCCGCGTCAGCGACCAAGGCGCCCGCCAACAGCCACAGCGGTTTCGGCCGCCGCCACGCCAGCAGCATGGCGCCGCCGGCCAGCCAAGAGCCGACGAAGAACGCGACCAGCATCCAGCTTGGGCTGCCCGCGAGGGCCGGTTCCGGGCGGGCGTCCGGCGCGGCCATGATCGTCAGGGGACCCGCGCCGGGCTCCACGGCCAGCGAGTTGGAGGATCCGCTCAGCACCAGGTAGAAGCCCGCCGCGGCGAAGTCCATGCCGCGCGGGTGACGCGCCGCGAAGCGCCGCAGCGGCCCCGGCTGGGGCAGGGCCGGATCGGCCGCCGCCTGGCCGCCAACCTGTTCCGCCAACTCCCCACCTCCCGGTCACGTCGCCTAAATTCCGTTGTGCCCGATGCCGTCCGCCCGCCTCCCAGCGCCACCCCCGCCTTGGGCCGAGGACGGTGGCTTTCCCGCCGCCGTCCTGGAAACCCCTTGCCGGGTCAAACAATAGCGCCGGGGAGCGTTCGCCCCTCCCGCGAACGCTCCCCGGCGTTTTCTTGGCGCGCCTAAACGCTCAGGCGTCGCGCTCCTTGAAGACAATGTAACCGCCGACCAGCGCGACGGCGGCCCAGGCGGCCAGACACGCGATAGCGCCCCAGTAGCCGCCCAACAGCGGGTCTTCAGGGTTGACCATCGAGGTCATCCGGCTGGCCCATTCGCCGGCTTGGCTGGGCAGCAACTCGATGGCGCGGGCGACCAGTTCCTTGGTGGCGCCGATCATCATCACGTTGGGCAGGATCAGGTATAGGCCAATCCCGGAGGCGATCGCCCCCGCGCTGGAACGCAGGCAGAAGCCCAGGCCCAAGCCCACCAGGGCGGTGACCACCAGGTAGAAGACCACTCCGACCGCCATCTTGAGGGCGTCCGGGCCGAATTGGGGCGTGTACCCGTTGGCGGCGATGACCCCGGCGGAAACCGCCAGGCTGCCGGCCAAGCCGACAACCGCGAAGGCGGCCGTCACCAGTGCGACCACAATGGCCTTGGCGGCCAGGACGGGGCCCCGGCGGGGCACGGCCGCCAACGTGGAGCGGATCGAGCCGGAGCCGAACTCGTTGGTGACGGCCAGGGCGCCAAGGACAATGGCGATGACTTCGCCGATCGCGAAGAGTCCGTTGTTGGCCACGCTGACCGCGTAGCCGTCGTCCCCCACCGGCAGATTGACGCCGCCGTCGAACGAGCCGACCACGCTCGGGACCAGCAACGCCGTGAACCCGATCGGGAGCACAACCATCAGGAGTCCGCACCACCAGGTTGAACGCAGCGAGCGGATCTTGATCCATTCCGACTTGACAATCCCGGCGAAGGTCAGTTTGTGCCCAACGCGGGACTGGTACTGCCGCTCGACGGGCGCGGCCATGAATGCGGTGGTCATCGGATCGCCTCCTCCGGGATCGGGGCGGCCGAGCGGTATTCGACGGCCGTGTCGGTCAACTTCATATAGGCCTCCTCAAGGGACGCCGTGACCGGCGTCAATTCGTAAAGGATCCAGCCGTGGCGGGCCGCAGCCTGCCCAATCGCCTCGACCGACAGCCCCCGGACCATGATTGTGTCAGGGCCTTCGGCCGTGACGGTGACGTCCGGCGAGGCGAGCGCGGCCGCGATCTGGCCCGCATGCGGCGAGCGCACCCGGGCGGCCACGCCGCTGGACGCGGCCACCAGGTCCGCCACTGACGAATCGGCGATCAGCCGGCCCCGGCCAACCACGATCAGCCGGTCGGCGGTCAGCGCCATCTCCGCCATCAGGTGGGAGGAGATGAAAACGGTCCGGCCTTCCGCCGCGAGGCTTTTGGCCAAGGTGCGGACCCAGGCCACGCCCTCGGGATCCAAGCCGTTGACCGGCTCGTCCAGAATCACGTTGGCCGGGTCGCCCAACAGGGCGGCGGCAATACCCAGGCGTTGGTTCATGCCCAGGGAGTAGGTCTTGATCCGTTTTCCGATCACCGAGCCCAGGCCGGTCATGCCGATCACCTGGTCCACCCTTTGGCGGCCAATCCCATGCGTGGCGGCCAACTGCTGCAGATGGGCGCGGCCCGACCGGTTCGGGTTGGCCGCTTTGGCGTCCAACAGGGCGCCAACCTGGCGCAACGGGGCCCCGCAGACGGTGAACGGCTTGCCGTCCACCGTGGTCCGGCCCGCCGTGGGCCGGTCCAGCCCCATGATCAACCGCATGGTGGTCGACTTGCCCGCGCCGTTCGGCCCCAGGAACCCCGTGACGTGGCCGGGTTCAATGGTGAAGCTGAGACGGTCCACGGCCAGCTTCTGGCCGAACCGTTTGGTCAGCCCTTCGACCTGAATCATCCTTGTCCTTTCACTAGCTGT
>JAITFE010000057.1 GCA_031281585.1 Bifidobacteriaceae bacterium
AACCGGCGCCGGCGGGCGGACGTGAACAGACCCTCCTGCCACGGAAAGACCGTGGCCGAACTAGACCGAAGGAGGTGGGTAGCTTCATGCGTCCATACGAAATCATGATCATCCTCGACCCGAATATCGAGGACAACGCGGTCCAGGTGACGCTGGACCGGTTCTTGAAGATCATCAAGGACGCCAAGGGCACCATTGACCAGACCGACATCTGGGGCAAGCGGCGCTTGGCGTATGACATCCTCAAGCACTCCGAGGGGATTTACGCGGTGATCAATTTCACGGCGGACTCGGGGGCGGCGAAGGAACTCGACCGCGTGCTGAACCTATCCGACTCGGTGCTGCGGACCAAGCTTCTGCGAGCCTATCCGGCGCCGGTGGCGTGACATGGCTGGCGACACGGTTATCACGGTGGTCGGCAACCTGACCGCCGATCCGGAACTGCGTTTCACCGCCAACGGCGCCACTCCGGTGGCGAACTTCACCGTCGCGTCCACCCCGCGCACCTACGACAGGGGCACGGGCGAATGGAAGGACGGCGAGGCCCTCTTCCTCCGCTGCTCCGTCTGGCGCGAGGCGGCGGAGAACGTGGCGGAATCCCTCACCAAGGGCATGCGCGTGATTGTGCAGGGCCGTCTCACGCAGCGCTCCTATGAGACCCGCGAGGGCGAGCGCCGCACCGTGGTGGAACTCCAAGTGGACGAGGTCGGCCCGTCGTTGCGTTACGCCTCCGCCAAAGTTCAGCGCAATCCAAGGAGCGGCGGGTACGATGCCGCCGGGTCGCCTGGCGCTGGAGGCGGCGGCTACGGCGGTCCCCCGCAGGGCGGCTACGGGCCTCCGGGCGGGGGCTACGGCGCGCCCGCAGGCGGATATGGCGCCCCGTCGGCCAGCGGCGGGTACGGGGCTCCGCCCCCGCCCCCTCAAGGGGGTAACTACGGCGGCGGCTCAACCGAGGACCGTTGGGCTGCGCCCGGCGTGGCCGGTTCCATTGACGACGAGCCTCCGTTCTAGGGATTTCTTGGCCGCTGACGTGCTCGGGCGCTGACTGGCGCCCAGACCTTGCGGGGAGCGGCCCCAACTGATCGTGGATTGACTGACAAACAAAGGAAGAATCATGGCTAAACCACCACTGCGTAAGCCGAAGAAGAAGGCGAACCCCCTGCGCCTGAACACCCAGGGTGAAATCGACTACAAGGACGTCGCGCTGCTGCGCAAGTTCGTCTCCGACCGGGGGAAGATCCGGGCCCGCCGGGTCACGGGCGTGTCGGTTCAGGAACAGCGCGCTATTGCGAAGGCGGTCAAGAACGCCCGCGAGATGGCGCTCTTGCCGTATTCGAGCGCGGGCCGCTGACCGGGCCTAACACAAGGAGAAACGACGAATCATGGCAAAGATCATTCTGACCCACGAGGTCTCCGGCCTGGGCCAGCCCGGCGACGTCCTTGAGGTCAAGGACGGGTACGCCCGCAATTACCTGGTGCCGCGCAAACTCGCCACGCCCTGGACCAAGGGCGCGGAGAAGCAGATCGTGGCGATGCGCCGCGCGACCAAGGCCCGCGAACTGGCAACCGTCGAAGACGCCCTGAACGCGGCCGACAAACTGCGTTCGGCCAGCGTCTCAGTGCCGGCCAAGGCCGGCTCCGGCGGGCGCCTGTTCGGCACGGTCACCACTGCGGACATCGCCGCCGCGGTCAAGTCCACGACGGGGTTCGACGTGGACAAGCGCAAGATCGAACTCCCGGGCCGCATCAAGACGACCGGCCAGTACACGGTGCAGGTGCGCTTGCACGATTCGGTGGTGGCCCCCATCGACATCGAGGTAGTCCCGGCCTGACCCGAAATGGGGAAGGTGCCTACTCCGGAAATGGGGACGGTACCTATTCCGCGCGCGGAATAGGTACCGTCCCCATTTCCGTCCGGACAGGCCCTTGGCCAATCAAACCCGTCCGAATCGCCGCGCCGGGCCCGATCCACCCCGGCAACTCCGGCCCCCACATCCGGGTTTGACACCACCCCCACGGTGGTGTCGATCACGGGTGTCCGCCGTCCTCGGCGCCGACCAACCCCGGCCACGTTTCCGCAGGCCACCGCCCCGCGCCCAAACCAGCCCGCCCCAACCCGACACCCCCCAACGACACCACCCCCACGGTGGTGTCAAACACGGGTGTCCCCGTCTTCGGCGCCAACCAGCCCCAGCCGCGTTTCCGCAGGCCACCGCCCTGCGCCCAAACCAGCCCGCCCCAACCTGACACCGCCCAACGACACCACCGCCACGGTGGTGTCAATGTCGGGTGTCCGCCGTCCGGCTTGGACAAGCACGGGCGCGTCCCAGCCCGTTGCCCCGGTTTCAGGCGGCGCCGGAAAACGCGTCCGGCGGCCACTGGACGTCGGCCTGGGCAGTGTCGGCTGGCTCTGCCGCTCTCGCCTTCTCGCTGGTGCCCACCGCGACCAAGGACGGAATCGTGGCCAGCAGCAACGCGCCGAACGCCCACGACACGACCCCCGTCCTAGCGGGCCAGGGTGCCAGGTCGGACGCCTGAGCGGCCAGCCACATCGAAATCATGGCGGAGGCGGTCGGCAGGATCCCACGCAGCGCGCCCAACACCCGCCCACAACACCTGACCGCGATCCGCGCCGAGGGCGTGGAAGTGCTCCAGCCCACCGAATTGCCCAAGGCCGAACCCCCGGAATCGGAAACCGGGGGCTCCTGACCGGGCGGAGGCCGGACGGGTGTGACAACCCTTCGTCTCCTCTGAGCCGCTGTCACTCTCCCGGAACGGTTCGATAAGGCGCTGGCACGAGCGTCGCCAAGCGGAAACGGCGGCGGACGCAGCCCGCCTCTGTACCTTGTCAGATGAGGTACATCCGTGTATGGTGTACTTCAGGAGGTGCGGTATGAACGAGGCCCTGCCCCCGGACCTGGTCCGGGGCAACATCGACACCATGATCCTGCGGACCTTGCTGCGGCAGGACCGTTACGGGTATGAGATAGCGAAGACGATCGCGGCGGCATCGGCGGGGGAATACGAACCCAAAGAGGCCACCCTGTACTCAAGCTTGCGACGGCTGGAAACCAACGGGTTCGTGCGGGCGTACTGGGGGGACGAGTCGTTGGGGGGGCGCCGCAAGTACTACGCCGTGACCGATGCCGGCCGCGCGGCCCACGCTCACAACAAGGCCGCCTGGGAGCGGGCCAAGAGCCTGCTCGACGCGTTGCTATAGGAGGAAGAACCCATGACTGACCAAATCGACGCCCTGTTGAACGACCTGTTCGCGGGCCTGGACGACCTGCCGGGGGTCGCGGACCTCCGCCATGAGATAGGCGTTGACCTCAGGGAACGCTTCGCGGACCTGATGGAATCCGGCCTGGATCAGGAGGCCGCGCTGGCCGCCACGGCCGAATCTGTCGGGGATCTGCGCCAAATGCTGGAACACCTGGGCGACGACGTCCCGGCGGCCCAAGGCCAGACCGGCGAAAAGGCGGCGCCGGGAGCGGCCTCCGCGCCGCCCGGAAACGAGCCGGGGCCGGGGTTGGCCGCCGCCTCGAACTTCCGGGCGGTGCCCTTGAAAGGCGTCGACTTCCGGGGCATCGCCATGGTCGGGGCGGACTTCAGACGCAGCTTGCTGGTCGGTTCGGACTTCGGCGGCGCGAGCCTGCCCCGCGCGCAGTTCAAACAGGCGTTGTTGCGGCGCGTGGTGTTCGACGGCGCCGATCTGACCGAGGCCGACTTTTCCGCGGCCGACGCCACGGGCGCGTCCTTCGCCAACGCCAACTTGACGAATGTGCGCTGGCACACCGGCAACCTCCGGGGCATGGACTTGCGCACCGCGACGCTGGTGGGAACCCAGTTCAAGTACTGCTCGCTGCGCGGCGTGGTCTTCGACGGCAACCGACTGGAAGGGGTGGCCTTCGACGCGGCCGACTTGACGGGGGCCTCCATGCGCCAATGCGTGCTGAACCAAGTCTCCTTCCGCCACGTCGCCAAGCGGGCTATCGCGTCAATCGCCTTCGAGGACACCGTCATGGACCGGCTCACCTACACGCAGTTGCTGTCCACGGGCGCCAAGCCGCCCAACGGCGTCACCGTGGCGTAGGTCCGGCCGCGAGTGCAGGATCTGTAGCGTAGAACCGCGTATTAGCTGGTCAGACCACAGTTGGCGGTGGCGGCGGCAAGACGCGAAGTGTTCAGTTATCCACAGATTTCCCGCAGTGGATTGCGCGGCTACGGCGCGCCCTGCACGCTGGAGGCAAGACTCGGCCGCGGCGGCGCGGCGTTCACAGCATTCAGCGACAAGGGGGACCTCGATGGATGATCACACAGGGCTGTGGGACGGAATTGTGCCGGGGCCCGTCCGCTTGGCGGAAGTGGAGTCGCGTGCCCGCTTTATCGCCGGCACCGCGCTGACCGCCGTCCACGGCTACCCGCCGCCGGCGCGGTTCGCGCCGTACCTGACGGAGGAGCTTTTCCGGTCGCTGGTGGCCCGCGCCAGAGCACGCACCGTGCGCACCGGCCGCCCAGGCTACCGGGGCCGCACCTACCTCTGCCGCATCAACCGAAGGGTCGTCGAGGCCACCGTCGTGGCCAGCAACCACACATCGATCAGAACGGTGGCCATGCGCCTGGAGCAAGTGGGCGGCGTCTGGCGTGCCAGCGAGCTCTTAATCATCTAACCGAAAAGAGCTTCAAGCACTGCAAACTGTTTGCTCACATTTGTAGTACAGTGAACCGCATGGCGCTCACAGTCAAGGACCGAAGGCTGGAGGCCCGGATATCCGCCGCGACCGACGCCCTGCTGGGGCATGCGGCAGACGTCCTCGGCGAGTCCCGGTCGGTCTTTGTGGTCCGGTCGGTCGAGGAGCGGGCTGAGCGGGTCCTGGCCCGCAATGACGCCACGGTGCTCAGCGAAACTGAATTCGACGCCGTCATGGCGAGCCTCACAGGCGAGGGCTGGGAGCTCCCCAAGCTGGCGCGGGCCGCTCGCGGACCGCGCCCGTATTCCCGCAGATGAGCTGCGGCCCCTGGCGGGCGGCACCGCTGTCCGAAGCCCACGACCTATCTGAGTTCTCCTGCGGCAAGTCGCCGCTCGACAATTGGCTGAGGGGCAGCGCCCGCCGGGCCGACAGGCAGAACACCGCCCGCACCTACGTCTGGGAGGACGCGAACCTGGCCGTCGTCGCCTACTTCGCTGTCGCGCCCACCGCCGTCAGCCGGGTCGGCCTGCCCCGCTCCGCCAGCGGGGGCGCGAGTGTGATTCCGTCCTATCTCCTTGCCAAGCTCGCGTTGGATCAACGCCTGCAAGGCCAAGGCCTGGGCACGTTCCTGCTGCTGGACGCGCTCGAGACCATCTGCTCCGCCGCCCGCACGGGCGCTGGCAGGCTGGTCGTCGTGGACGCCATCGACCATGCGGCGCTCTCGTTCTACCTCGCCCACGGCTTTCGCCCCCTCGGGGAAGGCCCCCGCGCTTACCTCCCGGTCGCCGCCGCCGAGCGGGTGACGAGGAACCACGCCGAGTCGCCGCAAGTCTGAGCGGTTCCCCGACATGCGCCCGGCGCCCCGAAGACTGCGCCGCGCGCCGCGGCGCCACATTTTCACTCGCGGAGTGGACCGAACAGCCTGGTGAAACGCGCCGGTCAAGACAAGATGACAGACTTGGACGCGTGACTACCTCAGAAGCTGTGAACCCCCTCGAACTTGAGGGCTGGGAATACGTGACCTCCGGCAAAATCCGCGACATCTACGAGCCGTCCGTCTACTCACCGTTCAGCGACGTGATCTTGGTGGTGACCACTGACAAGATCAGCGCCTACGACTACGTGATGCCGACCCTCATCCCGGACAAGGGCAAGATCCTGACGGCGCTGAGCGTCTGGTGGTTCGACCAATTGCGGGAGATCGTGCCCAACCACCTGGTGTCCTTGGAGGTGCCGGAGGCGGTCAAAGGCCGCGCCATGATCTGCCAGCGCCTGGTTATGTACCCGGTCGAATGCGTGGCTCGCGGCTACCTGACCGGCTCCGGACTGGCCGAATACCAGCGCACAGGCGAGGTGACGGGCATCAAGCTGCCGGAGGGGCTGAGCGACGGCGACCGCCTCCCGTACCCCATCTTCACGCCCGCGACCAAGGCCGAGCAGGGCGAACACGATGAGAACGTGCCGCTGAGCTACGTCGCGGAGCAGCTTGGGGCGGACACCGCCGAACGCCTCCGCGACACCACGCTCAAGCTCTACACCAGGGCTGAGGAGATCGCCCGCGAGCGCGGCCTGATCCTGGCGGACACCAAGTTCGAATTCGGCGCCGAAGCCGCGAACGGCCTGCTGACCTTGGGCGACGAGGTCCTCACCCCGGACTCGTCCCGGTACTGGGACGCCCGCTCCTGGGAGCCGGGCGGCCCGCAGCCCTCGTTCGACAAGCAGTTCCTGCGGGACTGGCTGACCAAGGAGTCGGGCTGGGACCGGAACTCGGAACCGCCGGCGCTGCCGGACGGCATCGTCGAAAAAACCCGCGAACGCTACATCGAGGCGTACGAGCGGTTGACGGGCATGGCGTTCTTCGCCTGACGCTCGCGCCTGGGAAGGCTCCCCGCGCGGGGTCGCTAGGCTGGTCGTGGCATTCCCACACCGACCTTTGAGAAGGGGATCATGGCACGAGTGATTGTTGACGTCATGCCCAAGCCGGAGTTGCTGGACCCGCAGGGCAAGGCTGTGGCCGGCGCGCTGCCGCGACTCGGCTTCACCCAGTTCCAAGCCGTCCGCCAGGGCAAACGCTTCGAGTTGGAGGCGGCGGGGCCGCCCACGCCGGAGTTGTTGGAGGCGGCCCGCCAGGCCGCGACGGTCGTGTTGTCGAACCCGGTGATCGAGGACGTGGTCTCGGTCCGCTTCGACCAAGCCGACGATGCCGTCGCGGGAGACCCGGCATGACCACCCGCATCGGGGTGGTCACCTTTCCGGGCACCCTCGACGATCGCGACGCTTTGCGCGCAGTCCGGCTGGCAGGCGCGGAGGGCGTGCCGCTTTGGCACGGCGACCGGTCGTTGCACGGGGTTGACGCGGTGGTGCTGCCGGGCGGTTTCTCCTACGGGGATTACCTGCGGGCGGGCGCGATCGCCCGGTTCGCGCCGGTCATGGAGTCGATCGTGGCCGCCGCGGGCGGCGGCCTGCCCGTCCTGGGGATCTGCAACGGCTTCCAGGTGCTGACCGAATCACACCTGCTGCCGGGGTCCATGGTCAAGAACAACCATCTGACGTTCATCTGCCGCGAACAGCGGCTGCGGGTTGAGAACAACGGGACAGCGTGGACCAACCAGTTCGCCCATGGCCAGGAGATCGTCATCCCCTTGAAGAACCAGGACGGCCAGTTCGTGGCGGACCAGCGGACTTTGGACCAGCTTGAGGCCGAAGGCCGCGTGGCGTTCCGCTACCAGGGCTGGAACCCGAACGGCTCGCGCCGGGACATCGCGGGCATCACGAACGAGGCGGGCAATGTGGTCGGGTTGATGCCGCACCCGGAGCATGCGGTCGAACAGGGCTTCGGCCCGGACTCGGCGGCCGGCCCAAGGGCCGGCCGGGACGGCCTTTCCTTCTTCGCCTCGGTGATCCACCACATGGCAGAAACGGGGACGGCTCTAGCCAGGGGCTGAAAGGAAACGGGGACGGTACCTATTTTCGGGCGTGCCCGAAAATAGGTACCGTCCCCGTTTCTAGAGAGCCGCGCGCAGCGCTATGTCGGTGCGGTGGTGGGAACCGTCCAGGTGGATGGCGCGGGCGCCGGCGTAAGCCCGGTCGCGGGCGGCGGCCAGGGTGGGGCCCAAGCCGACCACCGACAAGACGCGGCCTCCGGCCGCGACCAGGCGGCCGGCATCGTCCAACTTGGTGCCCGCCTGCAGGACGTAGACGCCCGGGATGGCGTTCGCCTGGTCAATGCCGGTGATCACGCCGCCGGTGACGGGCGTGCCGGGGTAGTTCTCGGCCGCGATGACCACGGTCACGGCCGCCTCCTCGGTCCAGACCAGCGGCCGCGCCCGGTCAAGGCGGCCCATGGCCGCGTCGAGGAGCAGCCCCGACAACGGGGTCTCCAGCCGGGCCAGCACCACTTGGGTCTCCGGGTCGCCGAAGCGGGCGTTGAACTCGACCACTTTGAGGCCCCGGCTGGTCAGCGCCAGGCCGCAGTAGAGGAGCCCCTGGAACGGAATGCCGCGCCGGCCCATTTCCGCGACCACCGGGCGGGCCACCCGGTCCAGCACCTGGCCGGTCAGGTCCGGGGGCGCCCACGGGAGCGGCGAGTACGCACCCATGCCGCCCGTGTTGGGGCCCTTGTCGTCGTCGTGGACGCGCTTGAAATCCTGGGCCGGGGCCAGCGGGAGCACGGTGGCGCCGTCCGTGACGCAGAACAAGGAGATCTCCGGGCCGTCCAGGTACTCCTCGATCACCACCGTGGAGCCCTCGTCGAAGCAGGCCTGCGCGTGGTCCAACGCAGCCTCGCGCGAATCTGTGACCACCACGCCCTTGCCTGCGGCCAGGCCGTCGTTCTTGACCACATACGGGGCGCCGAACCGGTCCAGCGCGGCGGCCGTCTGGGCGGGGGTCGCGGCGCTCACCGCGCCCGCCGTGGGAACCCCGGCCGCCCCCATGATCTCCTTGGCGAACGCCTTGGAGCCCTCCAGACGGGCCGCGGCGGCGCCGGGGCCGAAGCACGGAACCCTGGCGGCCCGCAGCGAGTCCGCCACGCCGTCAATCAGGGGCGCCTCCGGGCCGATTACCACAAGATCCGCCTTCAGGCGCCGGGCGAGCAGCGCCACCGCCGGACCCGAGGCGAGGTTCACTTCGTGGAGTTCGGCGAGCGTCCCTATGCCCGGGTTGCCGGGGGCCGCGTGCAATTGGTGGCCGCCCTCGCGGGCCAACGCGTGGACTATGGCGTGTTCGCGGGCTCCCGACCCGAGCACAAGGATCTTCACGGCCGTTAAGCCTAACGGGGCCACATGCGGGTCCGGTCCGCCGCCCGGTGCGACGGGGGCGACCGGGACGCCGGGCTGGCGACCGCGCCCAGGAGCGTGGTGAATAGCCACGCTCCGACCGCGTTGACCCAGGGCAACGGAACGCTGACCAGCGGAAACGCGGCAGGCGACCGCTGTCTCAAGCCTAGGAGGCCTGCTATTCACCGGCCTCCTAGGCGACGGCCTTTGGGCAGGTGGGGGCACGGCATCGGGCAATTGGAGAGGCGACCGGAGCAGGGGCGCCAAGCGGTGGGCCATTTGACCCGCCACATGGTATTTGGCCCCTTTGGGGGCATCCCCTAAGATGGGACGAACGTCCACCCCGAACAAAGAGGCCGCTGGCCTTGGCTGAGCGACCTCAAAGGCCTTACCCGGGCTTTTGAGCCGGGTCGAAGCAGACCTGACCTGAGGAGCAACGCAACATGATTGCTGAGACTGTGACTTCCCCGTTGACGGGGCCGCTGGCCGAAATCCTGGCGGCCGGCCAAGACCAAGTGGAATTCGGCGGCGGCTCAATGGCGATAGCGGGGATTGTCGCCGCCGTCGCTGTCGGGGCACTGGCCCTGGCGGCAGCGCTGCGGGCGAATGTCCTGGCCAACGACGACGGCTCGCCGAAGATGAAGGAAATCGCCGCGGCCGTCCAGCAAGGCGCCACCGCTTACCTAACCCGCCAATTCAAGACCCTGGGCGGGTTCGTAGTGGTGGTGACGGTGCTGCTGGCCCTGTTGCCGGGGACCGCCGCGGTCCGCACCGGGCGATCGGTCTCCTTCCTGGTCGGGGCGGCGTTCTCCGCCACGATCGGGTACCTGGGCATGTGGCTGGCCACACGGGCGAACTCGCGGGTCGCGGCGGCCGCAGCGGCGGGCGAGGGCGGCCGCGAAAAGGGCGCTGCCATCGCGTTTCGGACCGGCGGCGTGGTCGGCATGACGACTGTGGGGCTGGGGCTGCTCGGGGCCTCGGCGGTGGTGATCATCTTCCGCTCGGACGCGCCATCGGTGCTGGAGGGCTTCGGCTTCGGGGCCGCGCTGCTCGCCATGTTCATGCGCGTGGGCGGAGGCATCTTCACCAAGGCCGCGGACGTGGGCGCGGACCTGGTCGGCAAGGTGGAGCAGGGCATCCCGGAGGACGACCCGCGCAACGCCGCCACCATCGCGGACAACGTGGGCGACAACGTGGGCGACTGCGCCGGCATGGCCGCCGACCTGTTCGAATCCTATGCGGTCACCCTGGTCGCGTCCCTGATCCTGGGCAAGGCCGCCTTCGGCGAATCCGGCCTGGTGTTCCCGCTGATCGTGCCGGCGATCGGGGCCGTCACGGCCGGCATCGGCGTCTTCATCACCCGAGTGCGGCGCGGCGAACCGGGTCTGCGGGCCATCTACCGGGGCTTTTACCTGTCCGCGCTGATCGCCGCCGTGCTCACCGCCATCGCGGCGCTGCTCTACCTCCCGGACAGCTACGCCGATTTCGGCAACAAGGCGCTCGCCTCCCTGGGGGATTCAGACCCCCGGTTCGCGGTGATCGGGGCGGTCTTGATCGGCATTGTGCTGGCCGGGCTCATCCTGTGGATCACCGGCTACTTCACGGGCACAGACTCCCGCCCGACCCGGCACGTGGCGAAGACCTCCACCACCGGGCCGGCCACGGTGGTCCTGTCCGGGATAGGCGTGGGGTTCGAATCCGCCGTGTACACCGCGGGGACCATCGCCGCCGCGCTGTGCGGGCTGTTCCTCCTGTCCGGCGGCAACATTGTGATGGCGTTGTTCCTGGTGGCGTTGGCGGGCTGCGGTCTGCTCACCACCGTGGGCGTGATCGTGGCCATGGACACGTTCGGCCCGGTCTCCGACAACGCGCAGGGGATCGCGGAGATGTCCGGGGAGATCGGCGGCGAGGGCGCCCAGGCCCTGACCGACCTTGACGCGGTGGGTAACACGACCAAAGCGATCACGAAGGGGATCGCCATCGCCACGGCCGTTTTGGCCGCGACCGCGTTGTTCGGCTCCTACAACGATGCCGTCCAGTCCGCCATCGCCTCGCTGGGGGAGAAGATCGCCACCGGCGGTTTCCTGGATTCGATGAGCCAGTATTCGATCATCCAGCCGGTCACGCTGGTCGGGGTGATCTTGGGCGCCGCCGTGGTGTTCCTGTTCTCCGGGTTGGCGATCGATGCCGTCACCCGCGCCGCCGGGGCGATCGTCCTGGTGGTGCGCCGCCAGTTCCGCAACGAGCCCAGGATCATGACGGGCGAGGTCAAGCCGGACTACTCCGAGGTGGTGGACATCTGCACGCGGGACTCCCTGCGGGAGTTGGTCGCGCCCGGTCTGCTGGCCGCGTTCTCGCCGGTCGCGGTCGGGTTGGGCCTGGGGGTTGGCCCGCTGGCGGGCTTCCTGGGCGGAGCCATCGCCACCGGCCTGCTGATGGCGGTGTTCCTGGCGAACTCCGGCGGCGCGTGGGACAACGCCAAGAAACTGGTCGAGGACGGCCATTACGGCGGCAAGAACTCCGATTCGCACGCCGCCGCCGTCATTGGCGACACGGTGGGGGACCCGTTCAAGGACACCGCCGGCCCCGCCATCAACCCGCTGATCAAGGTCATGAACCTGGTCAGCGTCTTGATCGCGCCCCTGGTTGTGAACATGTCGATCGACGCGGACGCCAACCAGCCCCTGCGGGTTTTCTGCGC
>JAITFE010000058.1 GCA_031281585.1 Bifidobacteriaceae bacterium
GTTACGCGAAGCTGAAGGCGCTGTTGGGCGGTTTGGCCGTCCTCGGCTGCGGGGCCGTCTGGATGTCTGCGATCGGCCTGATGGAGACCTACCAGACTCTGGGCCTGGGCGGGACGTTCCAAGAGGCGCTCTCAATCCTGTCCGACCCGGATCCTTTAGGCGTCATGAGCGAGGCGGCGCAAGGCGGGACCGGCCTGAGGGCTCCCGAGGCGGCTTTGCACGTCATCATGCTCGGCTTGGCCGAGTTGATACTCGCGCTGGGCCTCTGCTCATGGCTCCCGCTGGGGACAGACGCGCTGTTCGGGCGCTTGATGCAGGGGCAGTCCGATCACCCCAGGGCGGAATCGTCGGTGCCTCGGAAGGTTGTGGCGGCGGTGTTCGTGGTGGCGGCGTTCGCCGCAGCCCTTCTGTCCTTGGTCGTGGCGTGGCAAGTGCTGCCGTTGATCTCCAGATTTGGCGGCAACCCGGACTTGGTGTGGCAAGGCACCGACGAGCGGGTGCTCGGAGTTGGGCCGTACCTCGGCGGTCTTGGCGTGATTGCCGCAGTGGCGTTGCTTCTGTTGCCAACATACTTTGGGCTCAGAGGGGTGTTGTACCGAGAAGCGCGGGGAGGGGAAGGTACCCGAACCGGAGGCGCTCGGTGCGTAGCGACGGGCTGGCCGACGTTTTGGCAGACCAAGCGCGGCTAGCTGAGGCGCGGTCAGGTCGAATGCGGGCAGGTCGGGCGGGGCAGACGACCTCGCGGCTCGGGCAAGTCGAAGCGCGGCTCGGCGCTAAGCGGCATCGGCGGCTGGGCAAAAGGGGGGCCGCGCCCGGAGGACACCCTTAGGCGTTCACACAGGCGCGGCCCCTTCTTGGTCCGGTAGCCGGAGGCTCCTGACGGCGGGTTATTGGTTCCGCCAGCGGCGGGCGGCACCCGTCGCAGCGGCGCCGAACAGGACCAGCAGCCCGGCGGCCAACGCCATGCCGTTGGCCGAGGTGCCGGTGAACTCCAGCTCGCGGTCGCCCGCCGCCGAGGCGGAGGCCGACCCGTGGGCCTGGCCCGCCAGGACAGTGGTGTTCTGCCAGCCGACCAGTTCCCCGGCGGATGTGTACACCGCGACCCGGTGGTTCCCGGCCGAGAGGGTCGAGGGCAGGGTGACCCGGATGTTGCCGTCCGCCGCGACCACATGGGAGCCCAGCGGGACCGGGGCGGAGAACGCGAACGCCCACACGGTCTGCCCGGCGTAGCCGGTCCCAACTTTGACGGTGATCTCCTGGCCCTGGTAGGCGCTGGCCGGCACCTCGATCCCGCCCTTGGCGGAGTCGACCAGATCAGGCTCGCCCGGGCTGAACGGCGCCTGCTCCGAAGGCGAAGCGGACGGCGGCGGGCCCACCGGAATGGACGGGGACGCGGACGGCCCAACCGGAACCGAAGCCGACGGCGACGGATCGACCGGCGCGGAAGGCGACGGCAGAGGCGAGGCGGAAGGGCCATCTGAAACGGAAGGCGACGGCGAAGGCGAGGCGGAAGGGCCAACCGGAACCGAAGGCGAAGGCGAAGGCGAGGCGGACGGGCTGGGCCCGGCGCCGCACAGCGGCACCGTCTCGGTTGCGGCAGAGTAGCCGGGGTTCCCCTCCAACAACACGTCACGCCCGGGCGTCAAAACCCCGTCAGGCAAGCACGTCAGCTGATTGTCTTCCAGGTCCAACCAGAACAGGCTGGTCATGCTGCCCAGGTTGTCCGGCAAAGAGGCCAGTTGGTTGCCGGACACGAGCAGCACCCCGAGATTGGGGAGCTCGACGATGGCGTCCGGCAGCGACGTCAACTGGTTGTCCTCCAAGTACAGGTCCGCCAGGTTGACCAGGTCGCCAAGCCCATTGGGCAGCGTCGTCAACTGGTTGCGGCTCAGCCCCAGCTCTGTGAGGTTGGCGAGTGAGAAGACCACCTGGGGCACCGTGGCGAACTGGTTGCCATTCAGGAACAGGCGCGTGAGATTGGCGAGGTTGCCAATGGCGTCAGGCAGGGTGGCCAATTGGTTGTCGCTCAGGAACAGCTCCGTGAGGCCCGTGAGGTTTCCGATGCCGTCCGGCACCGCGGTGAACTGGTTTAGGGTCAGGTCAAGCCCTGCGAGGCCCGTCAGGTTTCCGATGCTGTCCGGCAGGGTGGTCAATTGGTTGCTGCTCAGCGCCAAGTAGGTGAGGCCCGTGAGGTCGCCCATGCTTTCCGGCACGGCGGTCAGCTGGTTGCCCCATAGCCGGAGCGTTGTCAGGCCCGTGAGATTGCCGATGCTGTCCGGCAATGAAGTCAGCCGGTTGCCGCCCAGACTCAAGTCTGTGAGGCGCGTGAGGCTGCCGATGCTGTTCGGCAGGGACGTCAACTGGTTGGTGCCCACGCTCAACTCTGTGAGCCCTGTGAGGTTTCCAATGGTTTCCGGCAGGGACGTCAACTGATTGTCATACAGGTCGAGCCATTCCAGGGCGGTTAGGTTTCCGATGCTGTCAGGCAGGGACGTCAACTGGTTGGCGCCCAGGTTCAGGCCCGGAAGGCTGGTCAGGTTGCCGATGGTTGCAGGCAGAGAGGTCAGCTGGTTGTTGTCCACCCGTAGCTGCACAAGGCCTGTGAGGTTGCCGATGCTGTCGGGCAGCGACGTCAATTGGTTGCCCGGCAGCCCCAGGTCCGTCAAGTTCGCCAGGTCGCCAATGGCGCTCGGCAGGCTGGTCAACTGGTTGCCGCCCAGGTTCAGGTGCTCGAGGCTCCCAAGGTTGCCGATCGCCGGGGGCACCGACGCCAACTGGTTGTCGCCTACGAACAGGTGGACCAGGCTCGCGAGGCCGCCGATGGACTGGGGCAGCGACGTTAGCTGGTTGCCGTCCATGTACAGATACTCGAGGCTACCGAGGTTTCCAATGTTTTCCGGCAGGGAAGCCAAATTGTTGTAGCCCAGGTTCAAGTTGGTGAGACTCGTGAGGTTGCCCATCCCGTCTGGCAGGGACGTCAGCTGGTTGCCCCCCAGGTACAAGTTTGTCAGGCTGGTCAGGCCGCCGATTGTGCTCGGCAGCGAAGTCAACGCGTTGCCCGTCAGGTCGAGAGACCCAAGGTTGGCAAAGCTGCCGATTCCGTCAGGCAGCGAGGTCAGCTGGTTATTGGCCAGGGTCAGCTGCCATTGGAGATTGACAAGGTTGAAGATTGCCGCAGGCACGGTGGTCAACTGGTTGTCGCTCAGGCCCAACCCGAGGAGGTTGACCAGGTTGCCGATCTCCTCGGGCACGGTTGTCAGCTGGTTGCCTTCCAAGTGCAGATCCCTGAGGTTGACCAGGTTGCCGATGGTGTTTGGAACGCTTGTCAGCTGGTTGTTGCCCAAGTCAAGGCACCAAATGAGGCCCACCAGGTTGCCGATTTCGTCTGGGAGTGTCGTCAGCTGGTTGTCGCTCAAGTACAGGTGCTCAAGGCCCACCAGGTTGCCGATCCCGTCCGGCAAGGATGTCAACTGGTTGCGGTACAGGTACAGGCCCTGGAGGCCCACGAGGTTGCCGATCCCGTCCGGCAGGGACGTCAGCTGGTTGTCGTTCAGGCTCAGGGCGTGGAGGCCCACGAGGTTGCTGATCCCGTCCGGCAGGGTGGCCAACTGGTTGGTGCCCAGGTCGAGGGATTCGAGTTCGGAGAGGTCGCCCAGAGTGCCGGGAACGGACGCGATCTCGTTGTCGCTCAGGTCCAGGTACATCAGGTCAGCGAGGCCGCCGATGGCGTCCGGCACGGTCGTCAACTGGTTGTCGCTGAGGTTCAGTTCCCACAGGTCGTTCAACGCCCAGACGCAATCGGGCACGGACGTCAGCTGGTTGGCGCGCAGGTCTAGCGACCCGAGCTGGGTTAGGCCGCAGACGGCGTCAGGCACGGTGGCGAACTCGTTGTTGTCCAGGGCCAGGATTGTCAGGTTGGCCAGGTCGCCGATCCAGTCTGGGAGGGTTGTCAACTGGTTGCCGGACAAGCCCAGATTCTGAAGGTTGGCGAAGCTGCTTACGACGTCCGGCACGGCCGCCAATTGGTTGCCGCCCAGGCTCAGGCTTGTGAGGTTGGGGAGGTGAATCAGGTTGTCGAGGGCAGACGGGTCGTCCACCTGCCATCCCAAATACATGTCCGTGACCGTGTCCAATTGGGCCTGGGTTACGGTGTCGGTGTCGGTGTCGACGTTGACGCCCCCATAGCCCAGTTGTTCTTGGACTGCAGCCGCGATGGCGGGCGATCCGAACCAGGCTTCGAGGGTGCACCCTGTGGCGGGGTCGGCGCAGATTGTAGGGGCCGCCCAGGCGCCTTTGGTTATGGCGGCTCCGGGGATCGCCAGTCCGACCGCCGCGGCGGCGAGCGCGGCGAGTGCGACTCTGCTTCGGGAGAGGTGCGCGCCTTCGGTTCTCATTGGGGTCCTGCCTTCGTTGGGGGAATGAGCGGGCCGGTCTTGGCCGCGAGCGGCCCGCGAAGTCACCGCTTAGGCTACCAGCGAACGCCAAAGCAGGGCGGCCGTTGAGCCCGCCCGTGCCCCCAAGGTCAAATGCGGGCGAAGCTGTAGTAGGCGGCGCAGGCGCCTTCGGGGGAGACCATGCAGGTGCCGATTGGGTTTTCGGGGGTGCAGCCGGTCCCGAACACCCGGCATTGCCAAGGCTTCAAAAGGCCTTTCAGCACGGACCCGCATTCGCAGGCCGGCGGGTCGGCCACGCGCACGCCCGGCATTGAGAACCGCAGTTCGGCGTCGAACCGGCTGTAAGCCTCGGACAGCCGGTAGCCGGAGGACTCGATGAAGCCCAGCCCGCGCCACTCGAACGTGGGGCGCAGGGCGAAGACCTCCCGCATCAAAGCCAGCGCCGCGGTGTTGCCCTCTTCCCGGACTACGCGCGCGTATTGGTTCTCCACCGCGCGGCGGCCGGACACGTACTGTTCCAACAGCATCTCCACGGCCTGCAGAATGTCCAGCGGCTCGAAGCCCGTGACCACCAGCGGCAAGCCGTACTCGGCGGGGATGAAATCGAAATGCCGCGCCCCGACCACGGTCGCCACGTGGCCCGGCCCAATGAACCCGTCCAGGGCCAGCTCCTCGCCGTCCAACAGGGCCCGCAGCGGCGGGGCGATGGTGACGTGGTTGCAGAACACCGAGAAATTGGAAACCCCCAGGGCGGACGCCCGCGCCAGGGTCACCGCGGTGGACGGCGCGGTGGTCTCAAACCCGACCGCGAAGAACACCACCTCGCGGTCCGGGTTGTCCCGCGCGATCTTCAATGCGTCCAGCGGCGAGTAGACGAACCGGATGTCGGCGCCCCGCGCCTGGGCCTGAAGCAGCGAGCCGCCAGTGCCGGGCACTCTCATCATGTCGCCGAAGGTGGTGAAAATGACGCCGGGCTGGGAGGCGAGGTGCACGGCATCGTCCACCCGGCCCATCGGGATGACGCAAACGGGACAACCGGGGCCGTGCACAAACTCAACGGCGTCCGGCAGCAGCCGCTCCAAACCGTAACGGTAAATGGTGTGCGTGTGCCCGCCGCAGACCTCCATGAAGCGGACGGTCCGCCCCAGGCGGTCCGCCAGCGCGGCGATGGCTTTGAGCAGGCGTTTCGCGTCTTCCGGGTCGCGGAACTCGTCAACGTACTCCATGCCGCTACACGATCTCCGTTTCCATGAAGGCGTCCATTTCGTCAACGTACGGCTGCCCCAGCTTCTTGATCTGGTCCAGCGTGGCCGCCGCCTCGGCCGCGTCAATGGTGGAAAGGGCGAAGCCCACGTGCACCAGGACCCAGTCGCCCACGTCCACGCCCTCGTCCGCTACCAAGCGCAGCGAGATGGTGCGCCTGACGCCGCTGACGTCCACCGAGGCCAAATACTCGGCCGGATCCACCATCTGGACCACCTGGCCGGGAATCCCCAAGCACATGTCAATCTCCTAACCGCTGGCCGGGCAGGGCCGGGCCGTCAGCAAATCCTGGGCAACGGGTCGCCCACCAGCATGTCCACCAACCGCGCCCCGCCAAAGGCGTTGCGCACCACCACGGTCCCTTGCGGTTCCGCCACCACCGAGCCGATCAACGCGGCCTGGTCGCCGCCCGCCGCCCGCACCGCCGCCAGCGCCGTGTCCGCCGCCTCCGGTGGGACCACCGCCACGAAGCAGCCCTCGCTCGCCACGTAGAGCGGGTCGATCCCCAGCATGTCGCACGCCCCGCGCACCATCGGCTTGACCGGAATGGCCGCGTCCTGGAGTTCGACGCCCACACCCGCGGCCTTGGCCAATTCGTTCGCCACCGTGCCCAGCCCGCCGCGCGTCGGGTCCCGCATCCAGCGGGTGTCCGGCACGGCGTCCAGGAGCGCCTCCACCAGAGGTGTCACCGCCTTGGAATCCGTCTCGATTTCCGCCTCGATCGCCAGGTGCCCGCGCGCCATCATGACCGCCATCCCGTGGTCCGCGATAGACCCGGACGCCAGGATGCGGTCCCCGGCCTTGACCTTGTCGGCGCCCAATTCGCGTCCGGGCGGCACCATGCCTATCCCGGCGGTCGTGATGAACACGCCGTCCGCCGCGCCCCGGGGCACCACTTTGGTGTCCCCCGCCACTATGGTCACGCCCGCCTTGTTTGCGGCGGCGCGCATGTCCTGGACAATCGCGCGCAACTCCGCCACCGGGAACCCCTCCTCGATGACGAACGCCGCCGAGATCCACTTGGGCACCGCCCCGCTCACCGCCAGGTCGTTCGCGGTGCCGTTGACCGCCAGATCGCCCACGCTCCCGCCCGGGAACCGGATCGGGTTGACCACGTACGAGTCCGTCGAGAAGGCCACTTTGCCCCCCGGCACGTCCAGCACGGCCGCGTCTTGGAGTTCCGCGCTGGGCTGCCCGAACGCCTTGATGAAGACCGTCTCGATCAGCGTGGCGGACGCCTTGCCGCCGGCGCCGTGGGCCAGCGTGACGGTGTCCTCCGCCAGTTTGGGCCGCCGCCGCCGTGCCGCTTCGATCCGCGCCAACACCTCCGCCTCGGTGGGCCGCCGGGGTTCGCTCCGGTCCCGCCCTCCGGCCCGTTCTCTACCGAGAGCCGCCCAACCCGAGTCCGCCGCCGATGCCGTGCCCCCGCCCACCAGCCTCTCTCCTCCTTGGTCTTCGGTCACGTTCCGCCGCCTTTGCGATTGCCTGCCAGCGCCGCCGATGCCGTGCCGCTGTCTTCCAGCCCGCCTCCGTCTTGGTTTTCGGTCACGCTGCGCCTTTTGCCGCTGATTCCCGGCCGGTCGGCTGGTCGTTTACCCGTCCAATCGCCGCGCCGGCGTGGATGAGGACCAGGTCGCCGGCGGCGACCTCGCCGACCAGCGAGACGTCGACCGCTTCTGTTCCGGCCGCAGTCCTTACCAGGGCGTCTTCCCAAGCCCCCGCTGGCGGCTCGACCACTTCGGCGACGGTGCCTTGGTCCGAACAGGTGATGCAGGTCGGGCCGGAGCATTCCGTCGGTTCTACGGGGCGCACTCGATCATCCTAACGGGGCCGCGCCAACCGCCGCAGACGGCCGGGCGGCCGGCATCCCGCTGAAGCCGGCCCGGCCGCACCGTTTACCACCAGGACCATCCCATCGCGGGGAGCAAACTCAGTCGGCGGGATCCTCCATCCTTGTCGAAGTTGGGCCACCGGACGCCTTTGATCGACACCACGGTCCGGGTGGTGTCGATGACGGGTGCCCGGAGGCGGCCGCCCCGATTGGCGGCGGCCGCGTTTGCGCAGGTGGGGCCGCTGGGCGGGAATCGGGGGCCGCGATCGGGACACCGCGCATCGACACCACGGTCAGGGTGGTGTCGATGACGGGTGCCGCCGGCGCTGACCTGTCGGGCCCCTGCAGACCTCGGGCCGGGTCACGCCAACGGGGCGCGGGACACCGCGCATCGACACCACGGTCCGGGTGGTGTCGATGACGGGTGCCCGGAGGCGGCCGCCCCGATTGGCGGCGGCCGCGTTTGCGCAGGTGGGGCCGCTGGGTGGGAATCGGGGGCCGCGATCGGGACACCGCGCATCGACACCACGGTCAGGGTGGTGTCGATGACGGGTGCCGCCGATGCCGCCGCCCCGCCCCTCGGCATCGTCGCACTTCAGCGGAGCGGCCGGTCGCGCTTGCGGGCGGTCGGGTGTCCGGCTCTGCGCGAACTGCGACATCCGGCGGCCCTCAGACCCACTTGGCGCAGTTCTGGACAAGCGCAGCCGTCTTCTTCACGGCGCTACGACATGATCTTCGCCGTCGTAGAAGACCGACAAAGCTGTGTCCGTGACCATGAAGGCCGAACCGCCGTCTTCGAGGTCCTTGACGGTTCGGCAGACGAAGCCCACCTCCAGCGCCGTGCATTGGTACCGGTAGTTTGGGGGGATGGGGCCGCCGCCGGGTGTGAAGACGCGATCCAGGCCCATTTGCACCGTGAATCCCGGCCTGATGACGGTTGGTGAAGGCAGGCCGCCAGTAGTGACTGAGGCCGCGGCGCCGGGCTCGCCATCGCCCCAGATGTGAAGCGTGACCGCGTTCACCTCGCCTCCGGGCGCGCGCCAGCCCGCATTGTGAACATTCTCTTGGGGAGCGCTTCCGGCTGCGAAGACACAACTCGGCTCGCCCGTTTCGTTGGTAATGCAAGTGATGGTTCCCGTACGGTCGACAAACGCGTCGTTTGCGTTTATCGGCGTGGTTTGGGCCGAGGCCACCACCGGCGGATAGATGGGCACCTTGCCGTTCGGGAAGGCCTGTTCCCCGAGCCCAAGACTCAGCCAGATCGCTGGCCGAACGCCCACTCGGTCGTCAGAAGGATCAACCACGCCCCGGCCGCCGGAAGGGATCACGGCTCGCGTGGAGCCATCTTCCCAAGCGCTGCGCCACCACCAGCTTTTGTCACCCCCGAACTGATCCGTCAAGTCGGCCTCGCTCGGCCACGCTTCTGCTGCCGCCACCTGATCGTTCCCGAGTAGGAAGATCTCGTCCTCGGTGCCTTCCGGGCTGAGCGTGGTGTCCATGAGCTTCGCCCGAACAACGGGTGGTATGCCGGCCCGGAAAGTGTCGTTCAGCCACACGCGCAGATCGCTGCTTGCCCAGTCGCTTCCGCCGCTCGCGTCGAAGGAGCGGGTACACACTACCTGTTCGGCTACGAGCAAGACTTGATTGTGGCGGCGGTCCGCCACGAGCCAACCAATGTCTTGGGAGAACCAGTCGCCTCCATCAGTCGAGCACTCCGCCGTGCTGAAATACACTCCGCCAAGGCCAAACTTGACCCAGTCCCCCACGGCGAGGTCGGCATCGTCCAGGCTTCGGTACTCATGCGGGCTCGAAGGGGTGGCGGCCGCGGTGGCGACCGGCTTGACCGGCGGCTCAACGATGGCGACGACCAAGTAGCAGCCCCCTCCGGCCAGGGCGAGCGGCACCATCGCTGCGACGACAGTGGCCGCGCGCAACCGAACGGAGCCAGCCTGGCGTGGCCAGCAGACCCAGCGCACAAAGCGCGCCAGCGCCGCCAACAAGGCGGTCGCCAACGGAACGGCGAACAGCATAAGGGACAAGAACGACCCCCAGTGCTCTTCTAGCTCGGAAAGCCTGTGGCCGCTCCATATGTAGTCATACTCGCGGTCCGACAAATCGCCCAATCTCCCCACAACGGGATAGGCCAAAGCCAAGCCGGCCAGCCAGGTGACAACCCAAGCGGTCCGGCTCTTTGAGGCCCAGGTGAGGGCGAGTGCTGTGATCATCAGGACCACCAGCCCGACTGTGGCCACGTGCGCAAACCAGGATGGCGCGAAGCCCGGCGGCCAGGAGCCTCGCAAGACCATCACAGCTGTGATGACTACCGCCGCAACAGCGGTGACGACTGTGTTGCGCGACTTCAGCGATTCCCTTTGCCGCGACTCCGAGGCCTTGCTGGCCAGCCGAACAGAAGTCAGCACCCCCAGCGGGACCAGCAGTCCGATCCCGGCGAGTTGCCTTCCCGGCACCGGATTCCACGGGCCCAAGGGGACGATCAAGAGCAGGAATCCCGCGCACCCGGCCGCCAGGCAGACTCCGCCTATCGCGGCGGCCTTGCCCCTCATTTCGGGGCCGCCGACATGGTTTGGCCCCCGCTCACCAATTCGCGGGAGGCCGGCGACAACGCCAGCGGCAAGCCGATCATTGTGTTCGCGGTCGCCCCGCGAGACTCGACCGTAGTCATGGCTCTTCCTTCCACTCCGTCAACCAGGTTTGCCGTGCTGTAGGAAAACGTACCGCTGGGGGCGGCGCGGGCGGGTCTGCTCGCAGCAGACA
>JAITFE010000059.1 GCA_031281585.1 Bifidobacteriaceae bacterium
CCCCCCCCCCCCCCCCGCCCCACCTCTGGATACACACTTTCCCTACACGACGCTCTTCCGATCTCGTTGGAGTTCGGCGTCGTCGGGGTCGGCCTTGGCCAGCCGCTCCGCGATCCGCAGGGACTCCTCGTAGTGGGCGCGGGCCGAGCCGGTGTCCCCGGCCCGCAGGTCCAGGTCCCCGAGCCTGTTGTGGCTGATCGACAGGTCCCGTTGGAGTTCGGCGTTGCCGGGGTCGGCCTTGGCCAGCCGCTCCGCGATCCGCAGGGACTCCTCGAAGTGGGCGCGGGCCGAGCCGGTGTTCCCGGCCCGCAACTCCAGGTCCCCGAGCCTGTTGTGGCTGATCGACAGGTCCCGTTGGAGTTCGGCGTTGCCGGGGTCGGCCTTGGCCAGCCCCTCCCTGATCCGCAGGGACTCCTCGAAGTGGGCGCGGGCCGAGCCGGTGTCCCCGGCCCGCAACTCCAGGTCCCCGAGCCTGTTGTGGCTGACCGACAGGCCCCTTTGGAGGCCGGCGTTGCCGGGGTCGGCCTTGGCCAGCCCCTCCGCGATCCGCAGGGACTCCTCGAAGTGGGCGCGGGCCGAGCCGGTGTCCCCAAACGTGGAGTAGTACCGTCCTAGCTCGTCTGCCAGCACTTGCCGACCAAGACAGAAGGAAGCCGTAGGAATGCATCCGATGACTTGTTCCAAGTAGGCGATTCGGTGAAGCACTCCTGGGAGTTGTATGGCGAAGTTGGCGGCCAATGCGCCAGCCTGATCGAATTGCCCTCCGCCAGCGATATGGAACGGCAGGTCGACCATGTCCAGGAACGTGTCGCGCCCTTCGCGTGCTCGTTTCAGGTGCGTGGCGAAAGCGCTGGCGTGGAGCCTTGCGTGAGTGCCGTCGGCCAGTCTGTCCCTGAGCATTTGGGCCACCGAATTGTGGACTTCGACTTGGTCTGTTGGGGCCAGCAGCGTCAGGTCCCGCAAACGGTCGAGGCGTGCGCGAAACGCGTCATCCACCGGTAAGGAGGCGGAGGTGGCCGCGTCCTCAACCGGGAGGGGCATTCGACAGACACTCACGTGGTCCAGGAGACTGCGCTCCTCCGGGGACAGGAGGTCCAGTAGTTCATCCAGCAGAATGTCGGCGCGGCCTAGCGAGAGCACTTTCTTAAGGGCCGCGTCAGGGCCCATGGCGCTGCCCCGCGTTCTGGGGGGCCCATCCCGGAGCTTGTCGAGTTCCTTCAGTTTGGCCGCGACGTGGGTGAGGTCGCTGATTCCGCCCCGGAGGACCGCGTCCATCAACTCGACCAGGCGGGGGTTGTCGCCGATTTGAGCTTGAACGGCTTGGCGATGGCTGTCGCTCGAACCGCTGATCGCAGGCAGGCGCAGGAACAGGCGCCGCAGTTCGGCGTCTGTAAGCGGGGGCACGCTGACTTGAGCCAACTGCGCGTCAAATGGCTCCGGCAGCGGGTAACGGCAGGTGATCAACATTTTGCCGTTCTTGGGAGACTCAGAGGCGACCCCGACGAGCCGGTTTAGGAGTTGGGCCACCAGTGAGGAGCCTCCAGCGGCGTCACGGAACCCCTCACCGCCGATCACCAGGTTCTGCTCGAAATCGTCCATCAGGATCAGCAGGCGGTGCCTTCTAATCGCCTCGAGCAACGCGTTGAACGGGTCCGCGTCCATTTCGGTTGACAACAACGCTTGACTCAGGGCCGGGTCCTTCGGGGCGATGGCCGCAGCGGCCTCGCGGAAGATGGTGCCAGGATCCCACGCGCCATCGGTGACCACGGGCATCCAGCCGTCGTCGCGCAAACGCTGGATGGCTCGTCCGGCCAGTGCCGTCTTGCCGATTCCGCCCATGCCCGTCAGGATGACCCCGCCGACCGCGCCGAACTTCCTTCTTGCCTGCGGCGTCCCGCGCAGCGCGCCGAGCACGTCGCGGAGTTGGGGGCGTCGGCCGATCAGGTCGCCGAGCGGCAGTTCGCGGACATGGCTCCCGGTCGGAAAGGCCTGCTGACGGGACAAAGGTGTCGATGGCAGGGCCGGATCTATGAGAGGAGCGTCTTCGCTAGCGGACCACAGTGTGGCGGTTGCCCACTCGGGCGGGGGCACGTCCCCGCCGGTGTCGCTTGCGGCCAAGGCTTGCCGCTGGTTCTCAATCGTGCGCCTGGCGAGAGCCAAAGCGTCCGCCACTGTCAACTCCGGGGTTTCGACCAGATTGGCGTAAAGCCGGGCCGCGAGATCCGAAGCGTACTTGTCGGTGACCGAAGCTTGCATGGCGATGACCCTGTCGGCGCCGTGGGTGACCAGCGCCCCGGCCAGTCCTTCGCCATCCAAGCGAGAGCAGGCGGACAACACGATCAAAGGGATCGGCTTGCCACCCGTTCGAAGCATGTCCACTAGCTGCCTCGGGCTAACTAGGCGTTCACGGCCGTCCTCGTCCTCCAGCGCCAGGGAGGCGGGCCCGCCGTGTGCGGACAGATGTAGGACGTGGTACGGGTCGTCCCTAACCGCGCTGGCTATCAGTGTTGGGTCCGCGTATTCGAGAATGCGCAGCTCGCCCTGGTGCGCGCCCTTGGTGGCGTCGAGAAGAAGTTGCATCTCATGCTCCACGTTCAAAGGAGGCCCGGAGGCGGTCGACTCGTCAGGAGCCGAGACGGCTGCCAGCACCTTCAGCGGACCTGGCAACGTGACAGGATGGCGGCGTGGAGAGCGGGTGACCTGCCGCCGGATAGTTACGCCGGGCTCGAGGGCCAAGGGCTTGGCCGCACCCGGCAAGCGCAGGAGTTCCACTGGGAGGTGCCCAAGCGTTGCGGCGTCGCCGTGAAACACCAAACGGACTCGGTCTTCCTGCAGGCGCGCTTCAAGGACGGAAGCCAGGTTTGACAAGGCTTCGCTGGGCAACAACGCGCGGGCCAGCCGTTCCCCTGCGTGCTGAAGACGCTGATCGGCGCTGGGAAGGGCCATATCCGCTGATGAGAGAAGAGCCGAGGCCTCAGCAAGCGTCATGGAGGACGTGGCTTCCACCGTGGAGGAAGCTCCGACCCGAACACGAACAGCGAAATGGCCGTCCGCGGTTGGGGCCACATGGATTGAAACCTGGATGCTCCGACCCGTCGGCCCGTGCGCAGTCCCAACGGGCGAAACCCGCGAACCCGCCGACCCAGGAGTGGCCGACGGGATGAGCGCTTCAAGGAAAACCCTGACGTATTCGTGTTGCCCGGCGGGGTACCAGATGGCTCGTATTCCGGCGTTTGAGAGTCGGCGGCCGTCAGCCGCGAACTTGGCGGGGTCTTCGGCGCGTGGGACCAGGGCGTAATGCGGGCGGGTGTCGTTCTTGGCTATGGCGGTCAGCAGGTCCAAAGTGCGGTCAGCGGAGAGGCTGCAGCCGAGGAACAGCATGGGGCGGGAGCGGAAGAACTCTCCCAGGAAACGCGCGGTTTGCGAGCCGTTAGACGGACCGTAGTGCTTGTCATACGAAGCAGTCGTGAACACGACCTCGTCGGGAGCTGAAACGCAGCCGTGCCACTTCACAAGCCAGCGCGGGTTGCCCCGAATCAGATGCTCCCGTTCAGCCCGCAATTGCGCCGGGCCGATGATGCGGTTGTCGAAAGCCAGGTGACCTGTGAAGAGTCGCGACTCGAGAAACCGGTCAAAGTTCGTGGTGATGACCGGGCCTGCGGGAAATGCCTGCGGGAGAAGGGACACCGGCAGAGCTCCCACATCTGCCGACGCGGCCAATTCATCTCGGAAGACATACTTCAAGGCTTCGCGGAAGGCGTCTTGGCCCGCTGCCTGGTGAAGCATGTTCGCCGCCTCTTGCAGGTCCCCGGCCGTGATCAAGGCCTTGACGCTGCTCAGGTCGGTCAGGAAAGGCACGGCGGCGCCGATTCTGGAAAGAGCCGCAGCCCACAACGGGAATCCGGCGTCGACAGTCATGCCCGCCCCGACGAACGGCACCAGCGAATCGCGGCAACAGAGCAATTCCTCGTAAACGCGCTCATTCGCGCCCGGACCGGTCGCGGCGGGGGTGACAGCGAACAGAGAATCCAAACTGGGCGGGGCAGCCGTAAACGGAAAGCCTACCGGTCACCGGCCAGTCGGAGCTTGCGCAACTGAAAGGCCGCTGCTGAACACGCGAAGGCGAGCAGAAATGGCCGCGCACCAGCGGGCGGCTAGGATTCTCCCTCATGGAGCAAGTGCGCCGCAGTGACCTTCCCCCGCGCGACCGGGACGACGAGTCGGCGCCGCCAGCGCCGGCGGTGGCGCGTCAAGCGCAGACGCAGCCGATCGACGACCTGCTGGATGAGATCGACGCGGTCCTGGAGGATTCGGCCGAGGCGTTCGTGCGGGGATTCGTGCAAAAGGGCGGGCAATGAGCGGGCTGCCGGCCAGCTATTTTGGGCCCGGCAACTCGTTCGCGGAGTTTGTGGGGAGGGCCGCGCCCGAACTGCTGGCGCCGCCGCTGGCGGGCCCAAGCCGCCTGGCCGAGGACGCCCGCCCGCCCGCCGCCACCACGATTGTGGCCCTGACCTACCGCGACGGCCTGGTCATGGCGGGGGACCGCCGCGCCACCGTGGGCCACCAGATCGCCAGCCGGGACATTGAAAAGGTCTACCCCGCGGACGCCTGGACCGCGATCGGCCTGGCCGGGGTGGCAGGGCTCTCCATCCAACTGGTGCGGCTCTTCCAACTAGAATTGGAGCACTACGAGAAGATCGAAGGGGTCGCCCTCTCGCTCAGCGGCAAAGCCCACCGGCTCGCCACCATGGTCCGCTCCCAGTTGGAACTCGCCATGAAGGGCCTGGCCGTGGTCCCGCTCCTGGGCGGCTGGGACGGCCACGCGCCGCGCATCTTCGCCTTCGACGTGACCGGCGGCAGCTACGAGGAGAAAGGCTACGCCGCGATCGGCTCCGGCGCCGTGTTCGCGAAAGGCTCCCTGAAGAAGCTCCACAAACCCGCCGCCAGCGCCCGCACCGCCGTCCGCACCGCCCTGACCGCCCTCAACGACGCCGCCGATGACGATTCGGCAACCGCCGGAGTGGACCGCGCCCGCGACATCTACCCCGTCGTGGCCCGCGTGGACGCCCGCGGCTACCACCGGATCCCGGATCAGGAGCTGGCGCGGACGCTCGCCCCGCGCGGCGAAGCCAAGGACCCGAAGGGAGAACGCCCGTGACCCTCCCGCTTTACGTGCCGCCTGAGCAGATCATCAAAGACCGGGCCGATTTCGCCAAACGCGGCGTGGCACGCGGCCGCCCGGCCGTGGTGATCTCCGCCTCGGATGGCGTGCTGCTCGCCGCCGCCAACGCCTCGCGCGCCCTGAAGAAGCTCTCCGAGATCTACGATCGCCTCGCCTTCGCGGCCGTGGGCAAGTGGTCCGAGTTCGAAGCCCTCCGCGTGGCCGGCATCCGCTACGCCGACCTACGCGGATACTCCTACGACCGCACCGACGTGACCGCCCGTGGCCTGGCCGGCGCCTACGCGCAGTCGATCGCCGCCGCGTTCACAGGCGACCCGAAGCCGTTGGAGGTCGAGTTGGCCGTCGCCGAGGTGGGGACGGCACAGGCGTCCGATGCCGTCTTCCACGTCCGCTTCGACGGTTCCGTCAACGACGAGTTGCCTTGGGCGGTGTTGGGCGGCGCTACCACGCGCGGCCGCCAGGCCGTCGCGGAGGGCTGGCGGTCCGGCCTCAGCCTGCCGGAGGCGGGCGCCTTGGCGCGCGCGGCCCTGGCCCAGAACGGCGAGCCCGAGGACGGCTACGAGGTGGGGTGGCTGAGGCGGGACGCCCCAGGGCGGGCCTTCACCCGCCTTGAGGCGTTGCCGTGAGAGGGGTCTTTGGACTCGAAACCGAATACGGCATCACCGCCCGGGACCTGAGCCCGGAGGAGGCCGCCCGCGAACTGTTCCGGCCGGTCGTGGCCTGGGGGCGCAGCACCAGCGTGTTCACCCCCGCCGGCGCCAGGCTGTACCTGGACGTGGGCTCCCACCCCGAATACGCCACGCCCGAATGCTCGCGGCCGGGGGAGCTACTGGCCGCCGAGCGGGCGGGGGACCGGCTGATGGCCGCCCTGGCGGACGCCGCCTCACGGCGCGTCGGGACCGCGATCGCCCTGATCAAGAACAACTCCGACTCGGCCGGGAACGCCTTCGGGTGCCATGAGAACTACCAGGTGCCCAGGCAGGGCTCCCAGGAACTGGCAGCGAAGCTGATTCCCTTCCTGGTCACCCGCCAGCTGATAGCGGGCGCCGGCAAGGTCCAGGTCGATCCAAAAGGGGCGCGGTACCTGCTGTCCCAACGGGCCCACCACACGGCGGAGGCGCTGAGCTCCGCGACCACCCGGTCGCGGCCCATGATCAACACCCGTGACGAGCCGCACGCGGACGGCGGGCGTTTCAGGCGCCTGCACGTGATAGCGGGGGACTCCAACATGGCGGACCCCGCGGCGCGCCTGAAGGTGGGGTCGATGAGCCTGCTCCTCCGGGCCGCGACGGACGGCGCGGCCCTCCCGGACGTCGAACTGGCCGAGCCGGTCCGCGCCATCCGCGAAGTCGCCCAAGGTTGGCGCGAAGCCCATCCGATCGCCCTGGCGGACGGCCGGACCATCCGGCCCGCCCAGGTCCAGTGGGCCTACTTCCAGGTCGCGCGCGCGGCCGCCGAAGACGAAGAGGACCAAGCGGTCCTCGATCTGTGGGAACGAACCCTGACCGCCTGGGACCGCCTGGACTTCGACGGCCTGGAGACGGAACTCGACTGGCTGGCGAAATGGCGGCTGATCGAGCGCTACCGCGAGCGGACCGGGGCGGGGTTGGCGGACCCAAGGGTGCTGCGGCTGGAGCTGGCCTACCACCAACTCGACGCCGGCGGCGGGTTGCGGGCAAAGCTGGAGGCGGGCGGGAACCTGACGAGCGGCATCGGGCAACGGGAGATCGCGGCGGCGGTCGTGGAACCCCCCGCGACCACCAGGGCCCGCCTGCGCGGGCGGTTTGTCGCCGCGGCCCAGGCGGCCGGCCGGGAATACACTGTCGACTGGGTGCGCTTGAAACTGGGTCAAGCCGAGGCGGTGACGTTGGCCGACCCGCTGGATTCGGCCGATCCGGCGGCGCTGGCCCTGATCGGCGAGTTAGAGGCGGAGCCGGCCGTGGGCGCGGCGGGCGAACTGGACCGGCTGATGGCCGGGGAGGAGAACTAGCGATGGCCGTGGCGTTGCGGGTCATCCCGTGCCTCGACGTGGACGGCGGGCGGGTCGTCAAAGGCGTCAACTTCCGCGACTTGCGGGACGCGGGGGACCCGGTCGAACTGGCCGCCCGCTATGACGAGCTGGGCGCGGACGAGGTCACGTTTCTGGACGTGTCGGCCTCGGCGGCGGGCCGGGAAACCATGGTTGACGTGGTGGAACGCACCGCCGACCAGGTCTTTGTGCCCCTGACGGTGGGCGGAGGCATCCGCTGCGTGGAGGACGTGGACCGCATGCTGCGGGCCGGGGCGGACAAGGTGGGGGTCAACACCGCCGCGATCGCGGACCCGGACCTGATCAAACGGATCGCCGACCGCTTCGGGAGCCAAGTGCTGGTCCTCTCGGTGGACGCGCGGCGGTGCCAAGACGGGACAACGACCCAATCCGGCTACCAGGTGACCACCCACGGCGGGCGGCGGGGCGTGGACCTGGACGCGGTCGAATGGGCCCGCGCGGGCGAGGCGCTGGGCGCCGGCGAAATCCTCCTCAACTCGATGGACGCGGACGGCACCACCGGGGGATTCGACGTGGAGATGCTCCGCGCGTTCCGCCGCGCGGTCGACCTGCCGCTGATCGCGTCCGGCGGCGCGGGCCGGCCGGAAGACTTCGTGGCGGCGGCGGCCACCGGTGCCGATGCCGTCCTGGCGGCCTCCGTTTTCCACTTCGGCGTGCTGACCATTGGCGAGGTCAAAGCGGCGTTGGCGGCCGCCGGATACGAGGTGCGGTGAAATGGGCGAAGCGGATGAGATGCGGGACGTGGCGAACCTGCGGTTTGGCGCCGACGGGTTGATACCGGCGGTCATCCAGCAACACGACTCCGGCGAGGTGCTGATGGTCGGCTACATGGACGCCCAGGCGGTGCGGCGCACCCTGACGACGGGCCGGGTCTGGTTCTGGTCGCGGTCGCGGCGGGAATACTGGCGCAAAGGCGACACCTCCGGGCATATCCAATTGGTCAAGTCGGTGGCCGCCGATTGCGACGGGGACGCGCTTCTGGTGAGGGTCGAACAAGTCGGCGCCGCTTGCCACACCGGAACGCGGACCTGCTTCACGGGACGGGAATTGGTGGCGAAGGCGCAAGACGGGGCCAATTGACGGCAAAGGCACTGCCCAGGACCCTGTAGGTTGGTTATCGTGAGCGAACTATCCCCTTATGGTCCGGCCGGCCCCCAGCCGACCGGGCCTTACGCCGACGCGCAGCCGTACGCGGCGCGTCCGTTCGATCCGCCCACTGCCTCTTATCCTTCGGCCCCCTACCCGCCGGCGCCGAACCAACCGTATAACCCCTACGGACCCCCCGGGGCGCCGTACGGCGGCTGGCCCCCGCCCAATCAACCCGCGCCGGGCGGTTACGCGCAATACCCGCCGTACCAGCCCTACCCGGTGGGGAATCCCGGCAAGAACGGCATGGGCGTGGCCTCGCTGGTGTTGTCGATCGCGGGAATTGTCATTCTTCCCGGCTTGTTCATCGGTTCTGTCCTAGGCGTCATCTTTGGGCACATTGGGCTGGCGGCCGTGGGCCGGGGCGAGGCGAACAACCGCGGCGTCGCTTTGGCCGGGGTGATCATCGGCTACATCGGGCTGGCGATCAGCATCCTCATCTGGGGGCTGGTGTTCGCCATTGGCGGGGCGGGACTCTGGTATTACGCCAGCGGCGCGGCGCCGGACCTGGCCGCGGCGGTTTTCCCAGCGGTCTAGGAAGTTGGGAAAGCACGTGAAGAAAACCGGAACTGTCCTGGATCAGATAATCGCCGGAGTGCGCGAAGACTTGGCGGCGCGCCAGGCCCGCGTGTCGCTGGCCCAGCTCAAGGCCTCGGCTTGCGACCGTCCGCCGGCCAAAGATTTCCTGGCCCGCCTGCGGGCGAGCGCGTCCGTCGCGGTGATCGCCGAGGTGAAGCGCTCAAGCCCGTCACGCGGGCCAATCGCCGCGATTGCGGACCCGGCGGCCTTGGCCCAGGCGTACGAGGCGGGCGGGGCGGCCGCGATCTCCGTGCTGACCGAGAGCCGGCACTTTCACGGTTCGCTGGCCGATTTGGCGGCGGTGCGCCGCGCGGTCGACATCCCCGTGCTGCGGAAGGACTTCGTGGTCAGCTCCTACCAGGTTTGGGAGGCCAGAGCCCACGGCGCGGACCTGGTGCTGTTGATTGTGGCGGCGCTGGACCGGTTGCAGTTGATCGGTTTGATCGAGCGGACCGTCTCGCTGGGCATGACGCCGTTGGTGGAGGTCCACAACGAGGCGGAGCTTGAGTTGGCGCAGGAGGCGGGCGCCCGGTTGGTCGGGTTCAACGCGCGCAATCTGAAAACCCTGTCGGTTGACCCGTCCGTGTTCGGCCGGCTGGCGCCCCTGGCCGGTCCGGACGTTGTCAAAGTGGCCGAGTCGGGGGTTTCCAGCCCGCATGATTTGGCCGCGTACGCGCACAGGGGCGCCGATGCCGTGTTGATCGGCGAGTACTTGGCGTCAGCCTCGCACCCCGAGCAGGCCGTGCGGGAGCTGGTGGCTATGGGCTCGCACCCGTCTGTGAGATCATTGCGCCGATGAGCCCTGAGATGCCCGGACCCTATTTCGGGTCCTACGGCGGTCGTTTTGTGCCCGAAGCCCTGATAGCCGCCCTTGACGAGTTGAGCGCCGCGTACGAGTCGGCGAAGTCGGACCCCGCCTTCGCGGCCGAGTTGTCCCGTTTGGCCACCGATTACGCGGGGCGGCCCACCCCGTTGACGGAGGTGCCGCGCTTCGCGGCGCGGGCGGGCGGCGCGCGGATCTTCTTGAAGCGGGAGGACCTGACGCACACCGGCTCCCACAAGATCAACAACGTCCTGGGCCAGGCCCTTTTGACCAAGCGGCTGGGCAAATCGCGGGTGATCGCGGAGACGGGCGCGGGCCAGCACGGCGTGGCGACCGCCACCGCGGCGGCCTTGATGGGCTTGGACTGCGTGGTTTACATGGGCGAGGAGGACACCAGGCGCCAAGGGCTGAACGTGGCCCGGATGCGGCTGCTTGGAGCCCAGGTCGTGGCGGTCAAGACCGGGTCCCGGACCCTGAAGGACGCCATCAACGAGGCGTTGCGGGACTGGGTCACAAATGTGGGCGAGACGAACTACGTCTTCGGCACCGCCGCCGGACCGCATCCCTTCCCGGCCATGGTGCGTGATTTCCAGTCGGTGATCGGGGTGGAGGCGCGGACACAGATCCTGGCCCGGGTCGGCCGGCTGCCGGACGCCGCGGCGGCCTGCGTGGGCGGCGGGTCGAACTCGATTGGCCTGTTCGCGGCCTTCCTTGAAGACTTGGAGGTCGGCTTGTACGGTTTCGAGGCCGCGGGCGACGGCGTGGAGACCGGCCGGCACGCGGCCACCTTGACCGCGGGCAGCCCAGGCACCCTGCACGGCGCCAAGTCCTATCTGCTCCAGGACGCGGACGGCCAGACCATCGAATCCCATTCGATCTCCGCCGGGTTGGACTATCCGGGTGTGGGACCTCAACACTCTTACCTGAAGGACTCCGGGCGGGCCGTGTACCGGCCCATCACCGACGCGGCCGCGATGGCGGCGTTCGGCTGGCTGACCCAGTCCGAGGGGATCATGCCCGCGATCGAGTCAGCCCACGGCCTGGCGGGCGCCATGGACCTGGGCGCGGAACTGGGACCGGAGGCGGTCATCCTGGTGTGCCTCTCCGGCCGGGGCGACAAGGACGTGGAAACGGCGGCAAGGTGGTTCAACCTATGAAAAACGGGGACGGTACCTTTTTCACAGGTCCTTCACAGAACGCCGTCGAGGACGGCGCCGCCCCCGTTCCCGGCGCGGGCGAGGCCATTGATCGTGCGCGGCGCGAGGGCAGGGCCGCCCTGATCGCCTATCTGCCGTGCGGGTTTCCCTCGCTGGCCGGTTCTGTCGACGCCTGCCGCGCGCTGATCCGGGGCGGCGTGGACGTGATCGAACTGGGGCTGCCCTACTCCGACCCCGTCATGGACGGCCCGGTGATCGGCGAGGCCGTCACCCAGGCGCTGGCGGCCGGGTTCCGAGTTGACGACCTCTTCGAGGCGGTCGCGGAGTTGGCCCCGGTCGGCGTGCCCGTCGAGGTCATGACCTACTACAACCCCGTGTTCCGGCGCGGCGAGGACCGCTTCGCCGCCGACTTGGCGTCAGCGGGCGGGGCCGGCCTGATCACTCCGGACCTCATTCCGGAAGAGGCCGCCGCCTGGGTCGGCGCGGCGGACCGTTTCAGCTTGGACAAGATCTTCTTGGTGGCGCCTTCCTCCCCGCCCGCGCGACTGCGCCTAACCGCCGCCGCCTGCCGCGGGTTCACCTACGCCACCTCGACAATGGGCGTGACCGGGCTGCGGGCCTCCCTTTCCGACCTGGCCCGCCCCCTGGTCGAACGCACCCGCGCGGCGGGCGCGACCAATGTTTGCGTCGGGGTGGGGGTCTCCACGCCCGGCCAGGCCGCCGAGGTGGCCGGCTTCGCCGACGGCGTGATAGTCGGCTCAGCCTTCGTGAAACGCCTGGCGGCCGGCCAAGACGTGGAGGGCTTCGCGGCCGAGCTGCGTGAGGCGGCGCGCCGGTGAGCGCGCTCGCGTTCCTGCCTAGCCCCACGCACAGCGTCTGGCACCTTGGGCCAGTCCCCATCAGGGCGTACGCCCTGACCATGATCACCGCGATCGTGGTGGCTGGATGGATCGGCGCGCGGCGGCTGGCCCTAAGGGGGTACAACGCCGACGCGATGTTCGACGTGGCCTTGTGGGCCGTGCCCTTCGGCATTGTCGGCGCGCGCGTCTATCACGTCATCACCACGCCTGAGCCCTACTTCGGCGCCGGGGGCGACCCGTGGAAGGCCTTCGCCATCTGGAACGGCGGGTTGGGCGTGTGGGGCGCCATCGCGCTCGGCGCTGTCGGCGGGGCGATCGGCGCGAAGCGGGTCAAGATTCCGTTGGGCGCGCTGGCTGACGCGCTGGCACCGGGAATCGCGGTGGGCCAGGCGATCGGCCGGCTGGGCAACTGGTTCAACCAAGAACTCTTCGGCGCCCCGACCACGCTCCCGTGGGGGCTGCAAGTCTCCCCGGACATCGCGACCGCCGCCGGCTATCCGCCGGGGACGCTGTTCCACCCGACTTTCCTTTACGAACTGCTGTGGGACCTGGGCGTGGCCGCCGTTTTGGTGTGGGCGGGCCGCCGGTGGCGGTGGGGACACGGCCAAACGTTCTTCGCGTACATGACGCTCTACTGCCTGGGGCGCGTCTGGATCGAGGCGCTCCGCATTGACACCGCGAACCACTTCCTGGGCCTGCGGTTGAACGTTTGGACCTCGATCGTGGTGGGCCTGGCCGGGGTGGTCGGGTTCTTGTGGTCCCGGCGCAGGTACGGCGACGATCTGCAATTGGCGGCGGAGCCGGAAGGGGATCCCCACGCTGACGATCCCGTATCCGACGACGGGGACATGGCCGACAGCGTGTCCGATCCGGTATCCGACGACGCGAGCGCCCCCGACCCCCAGGACGCGGCCCCAGACGGGGACACGGTCGACAGCGTGTCTGCTGCCCTACCCGACGAGGACGACAACGACGGCAAGCCCGTCACTTAGCCCGGCGGCCGCCGCTTCCGGGGCAGCAAAAAGCGGCCCGGCCAAGCGCCGTCGAAGACGCCGGCCGAGCCGCTTTGAGCCTGTGCCGACTACTTGAGGATCGTGATGTTCCCGATCACCGGCAGGGGCTTGAACTCGCCTTTCGCGGCGTTGATGAGGCCAATGATGAACAGGACGAAGATGCCCAAGGCGACCAAGCCGAAGAGCAGGTTGACAATTGACGCCAGCCCAAACGAGCCGGTCGTCAAGACGGTCGTGAGCAGGATCGCGTTGACCACGCCGTAAACCACGGAATAGGCCACTTCAAGAAGGAACAGCACCAAGCCCTGGTTGGCGTGGTAGCGCGCGAAGCGCGACTCTTTGGCGGCGAAGATCGGAATCAGCACCAGAATGTTGAAGTAGGCCAGGATGGCCATGACCTTGTTCTGCTGAATGTCCGGGTCGCCGGCCGGCGGGGCGGCGTACTGCTGCTGCGGCGCCTGGTAGTAACCCTGTTGGGCTGGCTGCGGCGGCGGGTAGCCGCCGGGCGCAGGCTGTTGGTAGGCGCCGGGAGCCGGCTGCTGGGGCGGGGGATATCCACCGGGGGCCGACTGCTGCGGCTGCGGAGGGTAGCCGCCTTGCGGCTGCTGCGGCGGGTAGTAGCCGTCTGGGGGCTGAGGAGTCTGAGTCATGGTCCGTCCTTTTGATTCTCTCCGAGTGGTAACGGGCGTCCCTGAACCTAGCGCATTGAAGGGGCCAATGTCACGTTAACAGGCCGATCTTAGGGCGGATTCGACTCGGCCGGGAGTTCGGATAGTGGGCCAAACTGCTGTTCGGCAGCACTACCAGGTATCCTTGCTGAGCCGGTTGCTGGTGCTCAAGCACGGTTCGGCCTCAAACTGTTCGAAAGGTGGATGATGGCAGCACGCCCTTTATCGGTCCCCTCCCCATTTGAAATGGGGCCGCCAGCACGGGGACTCTATTCGCCCGACTTCGAGCATGACGCCTGTGGCGTCGGATTCGTCGCCCGCCTGGACGGACGGCCGGGCCGGGACATCGTGGACGCCGCCTTGACCGTGCTGGAAAACATCGACCATCGCGGCGCCGTGGGCGCCGAGCCGAACACCGGTGACGGCGCCGGGATCCTGACCCAGGTCCCCGACCGGTTGATGCGGCGTCTGTTTGAAGCTGAGGGCGCAGCCGTTCCGGAGGCCGGCCATTACGCGGTCGGGATGGCGTTCTTGCCGCAAGGGCACCATCAGGCGGCAGCCGCCATGGACGAGATCGAGGGGATCGCGGCCGAGGAGGGCCTTGAGGTGATCGGCTGGCGCACTCCGCCCACGGACCCGTCGCCGGTCGGGCCCACGGCCCTGGCGGCCATGCCGACTTTCCGCCAGTTGATGCTGGCCAGCCCGGACCGGCGCCTGGCCGGGATTGACCTGGACCGCCGCGCGTACCGCTTGGTCAAGCGTTCGCTTCACCAAGCCGGAACCTACTTCGCCTCGCTCAGCGCGCGCACCGTTGTTTACAAGGGCATGTTGACCACCGGGCAATTGCTGCCGTTCTTCGGCGACCTGGCCGAACCGGACTATGAGACGGCGATTGCCCTGGTGCACTCCCGCTTTTCGACGAACACGTTCCCGTCCTGGCCGTTGGCGCAGCCGTTGTCCATGATGGCGCACAACGGCGAGATCAACACCGTCAAGGGCAACCGCAATTGGCTCTCGGCCCGCGAGGCGCAAATGGAATCCGATTTGATCGGCGAGATCGCGCCGTTGACGCCGATCTGCTCGCCGGGCGAGTCGGATTCGGCCTCCTTTAACTCAGTGCTCGAGCTGCTGCACTTGGCCGGCCGGCCACTCCAGCACGCGATCCTCATGATGATCCCGGAGGCGTGGGAGAACAACGCCGCCATGGACGCCTCGGTGCGGGAGTTCTATGAGTTCAACGACTCGGTGATGGAGGCCTGGGACGGCCCCGCGGCGGTGGCGTTCACCGACGGGACCGTGATCGGGGCCACCCTGGACCGCAACGGGCTTCGCCCCGGACGGTATTGGGTCACCAGCGACGGCCTGGTGGTCATGGCCTCGGAAGCCGGCGTGCTGGACATTCCGCAGGACCAGGTTGTCCGGAAAGGCCGCCTGGAGCCAGGGCGTATTTTCCTGGTGGACACCGCCCAGGGCCGGATCATTGAGAACCATCAGGTCAAGGCCGAACTGGCGGCCCAGGCGCCGTACGGCGAATGGGTCCGGGAGAAAGCCGTCTATCTGGACAACCTGCCGCCGCGCGAGCACATCGACTATTCGACCACCTCGGTCACCCGCCGCCAGTTGGCGTTCGGGTACACGGAGGAGGAGGTCCGCCTGATCCTCGCCCCAATGGCGGTGACCGGCGCGGAACCGGTCGGGTCCATGGGGAACGATGCCGCCCTGGCGGTTTTGACCGACCGGCCCCGGCTCCTCTTCGATTACTTCAGCCAGATGTTCGCCCAGGTCACCAACCCGCCGTTGGACGCCATCCGCGAGGAGATGGTGACGTCGCTGGCCACCGCGATCGGGCCGATGGCGAACCTGCTTGAGGACTTGCCGGAGCACGCCCGGAAGTTGGTGCTCCCGTTTCCGGTGTTGGGTAACGAGGATCTGCAAAAGGTCTCCCGGATCGGGCGGTACCGGGACCGGTCCGGCGGGTTCTCCGCCCAAACCGTCAAGGGCCTCTACCGCGTGGCGGGCGGCGGCCAAGCGCTGGCCGACCGACTGGAGGACATCTTCGCCGAGGTTGACTCCGCGGTCGCGGCCGACAAGAGCTTCATCATCCTGTCCGACCGCGACTCGGACGCGGAACTCGCGCCCATCCCATCCTTGCTGCTGGTCAGCGCCGTCCACCAGCACCTGCTGGCGAACCACACGCGCACCCGGATCGGAATGGTGGTGGAGGCGGGCGACGTCCGCGAGGTCCACCACGTCGCCTTGCTGATCAGCTACGGCGCGGCGGCCGTCAACCCGTACTTGGCGATGGAGTCGGTGGAGCGCCTGGCGCGGGCGGGCGACTTGGGGGAGATCAGCCCGGACAAAGCCGTCGCCAATCTGATCAAGGCGCTCGGCAAGGGCGTGCTCAAGGTCATGTCGAAGATGGGCATCTCGACCGTGTCCTCCTACCGAGGAGCGCAGGTTTTCGAGGCCGTGGGCCTGGGCGGCGCCTTGATCGACAAGTACTTCACGGGCACCACGTCCCGGATCGAGGGGATCGGCCTGGAAGAACTCGCCCGCGAGGTCGCGGCGCGCCACGCCAAGGCGTACCCGAAGGCGGTCTACGGGAACGAAGGGGACATCTTGCCGTCCGGCGGGCAGTACAAGTGGCGGCGCCACGGCGAGACCCACCTGCTCACCCCAGACGCCATCTTCGAGCTCCAGACCTCGACCAGGCGCGGCGACTACGCGCTCTTCAAGCGCTACAGCGCCCGGATCGACAACCAGGCCGAGGCGTTGGCGACCATCCGGGGTCTGTTCACGTTCAAGCGCGGGCTGAGGCCGCCCGTGCCGATCGACGAGGTGGAACCCGTCTCCGAGATCGTCAAGCGTTTTTCCACCGGCGCCATGTCCTACGGTTCCATCTCAATGGAGGCGCACCAGACCCTGGCGATCGCGATGAACCGGATGGGCGCCAAGTCCAACACGGGCGAGGGCGGGGAGGACCCGGAACGGCTCCACGACCCGGAGCGGCGTTCGGCCATCAAACAGGTCGCCTCTGGCCGGTTCGGCGTCACCGCCGAATACCTGACCAACGCGGACGACATCCAGATCAAGATGGCCCAGGGGGCCAAACCGGGCGAGGGCGGTCAACTCCCCGGCGCCAAGGTCTATCCCTGGATCGCCAAGACCCGCCACTCGACGCCCGGCGTGCCGCTGATTTCGCCTCCGCCCCACCACGACATCTACTCGATTGAGGACCTGAAACAGCTGATCCACGACCTGAAGAACGCCAACCCCGAGGCCCGCATCCACGTCAAACTGGTTGCGGAGGTCGGGGTGGGCACGGTCGCGGCCGGGGTCTCCAAGGCGCACGCGGACGTGGTCCTGATCTCCGGCCACGACGGCGGCACCGGCGCCTCGCCGCTGACCTCAATCAAGCACGCGGGCGGACCGTGGGAACTCGGCTTGGCGGAAACCCAGCAGACCCTGCTGGCGAACAACCTGCGCGACCGGATCGTGGTCCAAGTGGACGGCCAACTGAAGACCGGCCGGGACGTCGTCATCGGCGCCCTGCTCGGCGCGGAGGAGTTCGGCTTCGCCACCGCCCCGCTGGTGGTGATGGGCTGCGTCATGATGCGGGTGTGCCAAAAGGACACCTGCCCGGTCGGCGTGGCCACCCAAAACCCGGAACTGCGCGCCCGTTTCACCGGCCGCCCCGAGAACGTGGTGACGTTCTTCGAGTTCATCGCCCAAGAGGTCCGCGAACACCTGGCGGAGCTCGGCTTCCGGAGCCTGGCGGAGGCGGTGGGCCAAGTCGAAGTGCTGGACACAACGGCGGCGGTCAGCCACTGGAAGGCGGCCGGGCTGGACCTCGGCCCCATTCTCATGCCGCCGCCCAACCCGGCCGGCTCGCCGCTGCGGCAGGTCACCGGCCAGGACCATGGCCTTGAGGCCGCCCTCGACAACCGGCTCATCCAGGAGGCCCGGCCGGCGTTGGAACGGGGCGAACGGGTCTTCATCGAGCACAAGGTCCGCAACGTCAACCGGACCGTGGGGACCATGCTTGGCCACGAGGTCGTCAAACGCCGCGGCGGCGCGGGCCTGCCGCCGGGCACAATCGACGTGACGCTGACGGGCACGGGCGGTCAGAGCTTCGGCGCGTTCCTGCCGCGCGGCATCGTCCTCCGTTTGATCGGCGACTCGAACGACTACCTGGGCAAAGGCCTGAGCGGCGGGCGGATAGTGGTGCGCCCTGCCGACGGTGCCGGTTTTGAGGCCTCCACAACGGTGATCGCGGGCAACGTGATCGGGTACGGGGCGACCTCCGGGGAGATCTACCTGCGCGGAAAGGTGGGCGAACGGTTCGCGGTCCGCAACTCGGGCGCCACCCTGGTGGTGGAGGGCGTGGGGGACCACGGCTGCGAGTACATGACGGGCGGCCTGGTGGCGGTGTTGGGGCCAACCGGGCGGAACTTCGGCGCCGGGATGTCCGGCGGCCGGGCCTACGTCTACAAACTCGACCGCGGGAGGCTCTCGCCGCAGGCCGTCAAGGCCGGGGACCTGCTGCTCGAAGAGGTGCCCGATGACGACGAGTTGGTGGCGTTGTTGGAGCGGCACGCGCTTGAGACCGGCTCGACCAAGGCGCAAGCGATCCTGGCCGACTGGGACACGGAACGGGCCAATTTCACCCACCTGGTGCCGTGCGACTTCAAACGGATGAGCAAGGCGCTGGCCCGCGCCAAGGCGGAGGGGTTGGACTACCACGACCCGGACACCTGGAAAGAGATCATGAAGGAGGCGGCTCATGGCTGATCCGACCGGGTTCCTGAAGGTCCGCCAGCGCGAACTGCCCATGGACCGGCCGGTCTCGCTGCGCCTGCTTGATTTCAGGGAGGTGCGCGCCGACCTGCCCACGGACGAGGTCATGCTGCACCGCCAGGCCGGCCGCTGCATGGACTGCGGCGTGCCGTTCTGCCACCGCGGCTGCCCGCTGGGCAACCTCATCCCCGAGTGGAACGACCTGGCGTGGCGGGGCGATTGGCGGGCGGCCTCGGAGCGGCTGCACGCGACGAACAACTTCCCCGAGTTCACGGGGAGGATCTGCCCGGCGCTGTGCGAGGGCTCCTGCGTGCTGGGCATCAGCCAGCCGCCGGTCACCATCGAGTCGATCGAGATGGCGATCGTGGACAAGGCGTTCGAGAACAACTGGATCACGCCGGAGATCCCCGAGCGTTTCACGGGCTTCACCGTGGCCGTGGTGGGCTCCGGGCCGGCCGGCCTGGCGGCGGCGCAACAGTTGACGCGGGTGGGCCACACCGTCGCCGTCTACGAGCGGGCCGACCGTCCCGGCGGCCTGCTGCGCTACGGCATCCCGGATTTCAAACTCGGGAAACACCACCTGGACCTCAGGCTTTCGCAAATGCAGGCCGAGGGGACCCGCTTTAGGACCGGGACGGAGATCGGGCGGGACATCTCTTGGGAGGACTTGCGCCAGAGGTACGACGCGGTGGTGGTCGCGGTCGGCTCGACGGTCCCGCGCGACCTGGACTTGCCGGGACGGGAGTTGGCGGGAATCCAGTTCGCCAAGCCGTTCCTGGAGCAGGCCAACGTGGTGGCCTCCGGGCGCATGGTGGCGAACCAGGTGACCGCCAGGGACAAGCACGTGATTGTGATTGGCGGCGGGGACACGGGTTCAGACTGCGTGGGCACCTCGCTGCGCCAGGGCGCCAAGTCGGTGACCTCGTTGGAGATCATGCCGCAGCCGCCGGCGGAGCGGCCCCCGCACCAGCCCTGGCCGGTCTTCCCGCAGGTGTTCAAGACATCTTCCTCCCATGAGGAGGGCGGCAACCGCGTCTACACCGTGACGTCGCTCGGCTTTAGGGGTCGCGAAGGGCGGGTGGAGGCTTTGGAGGTGGCCGATGCCGTCCGCGACGGTTCCGGCCGTTTCCAGCCGGTTCCCGGGTCCGAACGTTCCCTGCCCGCCGATTTGGTGCTGATCGCCATGGGCTTCACCGGCCCGGAGGCCATGACGCTGGTGGAACAGCTGGGCCTGGAACTGAGCCCGCGCGGGACGTTGGCGCGCGACGCGCGCTACGCGACCGCCCAGGAGAGCGTGTTCGTGGCCGGGGACGCCGGCCGGGGCCAGTCCCTGGTGGTCTGGGCGATCGCGGAGGGCCGGGCCGCGGCCGCCGCCGTGGACGCCTACCTGCAGGGCTCGACGGAGTTGCACAGCCCCATCCCGGCGACCGAAGCGCCCATGAGCTTGTAGCGGCCAGGGCGTGGGGCCGCCGGCGGGCCGGGCTAACCTGGTCCGTGAGGCTGGCGGCAAAGAGAGGGGGAAGCGATGCGACGAGCCAAGATTGTCTGCACCATTGGGCCCGCGACCAGTTCCAAGGAGCGGATCGCGGAGTTGATCGCGGCGGGGATGAATGTCGCCCGGCTGAACCTGTCGCACGGCACGCACGCCGACCACCAGGCCGTTTACCGCGCGGTCAGGGAAGCCTCAGAGGAGTTGGGGGCGGCGGTCGGAATCTTGGCCGACTTGCAGGGCCCCAAAATCAGGCTGGGCACATTCGCCGGCCACCGGCCCGTGGAACTCGCGCCCGGCGACCGGTTCACCATCACCACCGAGCCGGCGGAGGGGACCAAGAGGCGGGCCTCCACCACCTACGCTGGCCTGCCGGGCGACGCGAGGGTGGGGGACCGCATCCTGATTGACGATGGCAAGGTGGCCGTCCGGGTCGACAAGGTCACCGCAACCGACGTGGTCACAACCGTCGAGGTGGGGGGCGAGGTCTCCGACCACAAGGGCCTGAACCTGCCTGGCGTGGCCGTCTCCGTCCCCGCCTTGACCGACAAGGACGTCGACGACCTGCGGTTTGTGCTGGGCTTAGGGGTCGACATCGTCGCCTTGTCGTTTGTCCGTTCGGCCGCCGACTACCGGGCGGTGCGCGGCGTCATGGCCGAGGTGGGCCGCCTGGCCCCGGTGATCGCCAAGATCGAGAAGCCGCAGGCGGTCGAGAACCTGCATGAGATTGTGCGGACCTTCGACGGGATCATGGTGGCGCGCGGCGACCTGGGCGTGGAACTGCCCCTGGAGGACGTGCCGCTGGTCCAAAAGGACGCCATCGACATGGCGCGGCGGTTCGCCAAACCGGTGATCGTGGCGACCCAGGTGCTGGACTCCATGATCACCAGCCCCAGACCGACCAGGGCGGAGGCCTCGGACTGCGCGAACGCCGTGCTGGACGGCGCGGACGCGGTGATGCTGTCCGGGGAGACCTCGACGGGGGAGTACCCGGTGGACGCGGTGCGGACCATGGCGCGGATCATTGAGGCGACGGAGGCGGGCGGGTTCGACCGCATCCGGCCCATGACCGCCACGCCCCACACCCATGCGGGGATCCTGACGAAGGCGGCCGCGCAGATCGCGGACACCATGGACGCCTCTTACCTGGTGGCGTTCACGGAAAGCGGCGACTCGGCCCTGCGGATGGCCCGCCTGCGCTCCCCGATTCCGCTGGTGGCGCTCACCCCCCAGCCGGCGGTGCGGCACCAACTGGCCTTGGCCTGGGGAGTCAGCGCCTTCGAAGTGCCGAACTTTGAGCACACGGACCAGATGATCCATGGCACCGACACCGTCCTGCGGGCGCATTCGCTGGGGCGGGACGGGGACACGGTGGTGATCGTCTCCGGCGCGCCCATGGGCATGACGGGCACCACCAACCAAATCCTGGTCCACCGGATCGGGGAACTCGACGTGGCCCGGCGGGAGTGACCGCAGCTCAGCCGTGGACCACCACTTTGGTGCCGATCGGGGCGAAGTCGTAGACCACCTTGGCGTCGCGGGTCTTCATGTTGACGCAGCCGTGCGAGACCCGGCGCTGCCAGTTATTCGGCTCGTTCCAGGGGGCCGAATGGAAAGCCACCCCGCCGGAGAAATAGGACACCCAGTCGGTCGGGGACTCGTACGGGTCGGAGGCCGGGCCGCGCATGACCTGGTGTTCGTACTTCAGGTAAACGTAGAACGTGCCGGACGGAGTGTCATGGCCCGGTTTGCCGGTCGAGATGACATAGCTGCCCACGGGCGTGGAACCGGCGTAGAGCGTGGCGATGAACGTCGACTTGTTGACGTCGATCCAGTGGGCGCCGTTCGGCTCATCGTAGTTGGTGGGCGGCTTGACCCGCTCGGTTTCGAACGGATCGGTTTCAAGGGGCACCGTCACGGCGGCGTCGCGTCCTTCTGCCAGCGCGGCCGCCACCTCTTGGATGACAGGCGCCGGGTCGGCCATCCTGAGGCCGTTCAGCCCCCACTGGACCACGCCGATTTCCCTGTCGCTGTCGGGGTAGGTCATCACCACGTGCTTGCGGGAGGGAATCGCCACCTGTTCGGCCAGCAACCCCGGCAACTCGGTGGCTACTTTGTCCGCGTCGTAGCCCACTTCGATCACGCCCTGGGCGGGGTCCGCCGTGAAGGTGGTCCAGGCCCCAATCGAGGCGGCTGGGAGCTGATAGGAGCGGGCTTTGACCCCGCTTTGGCCGTTGTCGAAGGTGATCACGCGGCCAAGTCCGGCGGTGGCCGCGTCGACGGCGGCCTGTGCGGCGGCATCGTCAATGGCGGGCGGGTCGGGCACCGTCTTGACCTCGACCTTGGCGGGGGCGGCTGTGTCGGCGAGGTGGGCCTGGATGGCCTCGACGGCCGGTTCGACCTCGGTCCGAAGGCCCGTGAAAGACGGGACCACAGCGAAGCTGGCCGTCTCGGGGTCATAGGCCACCGCCGCGTCGGTGGTCGCCTGGTCCTCGGCAATGAACCCGGCGTCCAAGAACTGGCGCAGGGCCTCCTGGTCCACCTGGGCCTTGACCGGGAGGGCCTTGTCGGTCCAGGGGTTGAGCTTGCGCCAAAGGGGCTGGCCCTTCGCGGCCGCCAAGACCTCGCCCGCGATCGCCTTCGGGTCCGCGTGGACCCCCAACTCCTCGGCGTTGCCGGTCAGCGTGTCGCCCGCCGCCGTGAAGGTGAAGCGCATGCCTCCGACCAGGTTCGCGGCGGTTCGCTCCAGTTCGGCGGCAGTCTGCCCGGCCACGGGCAACCCGGCCAAGGTCACGCCGGGCACCGCCTTGTCGGAGTAGTAGTGGTTGGCGTAGACAACGCCCCCCGTCGCGGCGACTGCCAGCACAAACACCGCCGCCAGCGACCATTTCAGCGTCCGATGCCGTCGCCTCGGCTTGGCCCCGGCCCCCTCGGCTTCGGCGGCGGGGATCTGGGCCTCGCCGACTTGAGTCTCAGCCTGCTCGGCAGGAGTCTGGGCCTCTTCGGCGGAAGTCTCGACCTCTTCGGCCGAGGTCTCGGCCTCTTCAACGGGGCTCTCAAATGCGCCGAGGGGAGCGCCAAGAGCGGCTCCCGACGCGCCGTCCGGCGGCGTTGAGTCCGCCGCCGCGTCGGTGGCCGCCGGCTCGGCAGCGGTTGGCGGTTCGGCGTCGGTCGGCGCCGCGCTGCCCAACGGCTCGGCCTCGCCCGCGCCATCAGGCTCAGTCTTTGATTCGATCTGCTGCCCCGCCTCAGGCCGGCTCGTGATCTCGGTGTCAGACCCAGCCTCTGCTTGGGCTTCCGGCTTGGTCCTCCACTTGCGCGGTCGCGCCTTCCGAGCCTTGGACTTCGTCTCAGTCGGCGCCTTGGTCTTTACATTGTCCTCGGATTGGGCTGTTCCCGCGGCCTCTTCGGGCCCGGCCTCTGCTTCGCCCTCTGCTGGGATGTCCGGCGCGGCCTCCGGCTCATCCGGGGGCGCGGGGGCGTCATCGGGCAACTGGTCGTCGCCTAAGTCAACCGGCACGGGGGTCACTCCTAATCCGCTCAGGAACTGCTCCGAGCGACTCTACCGAAAGAGCCGGGGCACGGGCTCCGTCCCAGGGGTGATTCGCCGTGATGTCCGCCCATCGGCTACGCCAGTTCCGCGAGAGCCGCCTTGAGGGCCTCGATCAGGCCTTCCGCGTCGGCGGCGGCTTCGGCCGCCTCGGGCTTCGCGAGGGTCGCCAAAGCGCTGGTCAGGATCACCTTCGCGTCCGCCGGGCGGTCCAGACCCTGGGCCAGAGCGCGGGCGGCCAACAGTTCGGCGCCACCGCCGGAAGCCCAGTCGCCCGCGGCGCGGTAGTCGTCAGCCGCGGTCAGGAACTGCGTCACCGCCTCCTCGTCCCGGTCCAGCGAGTGAAGCACCCTGGCCTTGGTGTCCAGCAGGTCTGCGGCCCGCCAGGTCGACTCGTCGGCCAACGCGATGCCGCGGGCAAAGTCCACCTCCTCAAGGGCGGACGCGTCCCCGGCCGAGCCTTTGGCCAGGGCGCGCGCCTCGATCACCGTGATCACCAACGGGTGCAGGTCCTCATCCTCCTCCCAATTGGCCTCGCGCAGCAGCCTCATGGCCGTCTCGAAGTGCTCCAACGCGTCGTCGAACTGGTCGAAAGCCCTGTACAGGTTGCCCTGGCGCCACTTCTGCCGGGCCGCCTCGGCGGGCTGTTCCGCCTCCTCGTAAAGATCGGCCGCCTCCTCCCAGTAACCCAGGGCGGCGCCGTATTCGCCTTCCGCGTCTGACGCGCGGCCCAGCCATTCGAGGGTGTCCGCCAGCACCGGCCCCGGCACCTCGCGCTCCCGTTCGGCCTGGAGCACGTCGCCGAACAATTCGACCGCTTCCCAAGCCTGGCCTTGGCTCATCATGTTTTGGGCGAGCAAGAACTTGGGGCCGGGCGCCGGGTCGCCTTCGGCCTCCAGCAACCGGACGGCGTACCGGAAGCGCTGGGCCGCAGCGTCCAACTGTCCCGCGTCTGACAGCAGGCGCCCGGCCAACTCGGCCGAAGCCGCCCCTGGTCCGTTGAACCCGAGGGCTGCGTTGATCCGGGTGGCCTCGTCTGCGTTCGCGGCGCCCTCCTCGAAACGCCCCGCCGAGCCGCAGCAGTTGGCCCGCCAACGGAGCAGCCCGGCCCGCCGGCCTCTGGGCAGCTCAAGCGCGAGTGACCGATCGATGTAGGAGATTGCCCCGTCCATGTCGACTCCCGGCCTGTCGGCGAGCAGGGACCAGACGGCGACTTGTGTCAGCGATCCGGGCCTGGCCTTTGCCTGCGCATCCGTCAACAACTCCGCTATCTTGTCGGCCTGGGACTCCGGGTCGTCGCCGACCGCCAGCTTCCGGGCCAGTATTACGCTCAGGCGGGCCAGGCGCTCGTCGCTGACCCCAAGTTGACGCGCTCGGTCAAGCGCCGCGGCTAGGACTTCCGCCTGTCCGTCGCTGTACGCGGCGAGGCCCATCTGCTCCTCCACCTCCGCCTCGGCGTCCAATCCCGCCCGTCTCAGCTCCGCCACGAATTCGGCCAACGCCGCCTGCGCCTGATCGGTCAGCTCTTGGTCAACCAGCCCGGCGTGCATCAACGACCGGGCGTTGAGCCTCAGGTCGGCGAGGCTCCCCGACCCGGCCCAAGCGGGAACGGAACTGGGGTCCGGGATGGCGGGCACGGCATCGGGCGATTCTTCGTCCAAAGCCTTGGCCGTCAACTCGAGCATCCGCCGGGCGTATTCCACCGCCTGCGCCGGACGCCCCGAGTGGAGGCAGGAGTCGACGGCCTCCAAGAGCGACACCGCGTCCTCGGGTTCGGGGGCGGGCGGCGGCGGCGTGATGAAGCCGACCTCCTGGATCGGGAGGTCGTAGGGCTCGTCCAAGAGCGCCCTGGTGGTGGCCAGGTGCTCGCTCACAAAGGTGTTGCCGTTGCGGGCGTCGAAGGCGGCCGCGAGCTTGTCGGCGGCCGCGCGCACCTTGGCCGCCAGGTCTGTCGCGGTCCAGCCGAGCTCCGAAGTGGGCTCGCCCTCGAGTTTGAGGGCCTCCGCTATCTCCGGACGGGCGGCGCCCCGGATCACCTGGCCCGCCTCGCCGATCCGCTCAAGCGACTCGAGGGTCAGGCCCACCGCCGTCAACCAGGTAAGCCGCGCCGAATCGTCCAAGGGGTTGTGGGTCAGCCAGGGAAGATGGCGCTCCAAGATGTCAAGGGCGCGGACTTGGTTGCCGGTGATGGCGCAGAAGGTCAGATTGTCCGCCACGATCGCCAGGTTGTCCGGATTGGAGCGGGCCAGCCGGTAGCTGCGGGTGTGGCTGGCTTTCGCGTCGTCGAAGCGGCCTGCCCTGAGTTTGCACACCAGCGAGCGGGCCAGCGCGTATTCGGGTTCCTCCGCGCAGCTATAGCCGTTTTCGACTATCTCGTCGATCAGGCTCAGCGCGAGTTCGTCTTCGCCAATCCTGACCGCAAAAGCCAACAGCCCCGAACGCGAGCAGGCCTCGCAGTCCGAGTGCGAGTCGCGCGGGGTCGCCTCCAGAACCGCCCGCAGCCGTTTAGCCTCATCGATTTGCCCCGTCACCCAAGCGTGGCTGAAGCGCTCCGCGACCACGGCGCTCATGCCAAGGCCCGCCCGGCGGTAACGTTCCTCCATGTCGTCCAGCAGCGCCTCGGTCTGCTCAAGCGGGAACGCGGGGGAGCGGTCAAGGGCGTGCGGCATCCATTTGTATTGCCACATCAGGGTGTTGTCGTCCCAGGGCATGTCCGCCGGGAAGCGATCCGGGTCCGAATCGTACTTCGCCAGGCACCAGGCGAAGCTGGAAAGCATGGCGTCCGTGTCGCCGTTGTAGGAGGCCGCTGATGTCAGGCGGATTCGCGCTTGGTATTCCAGCTCCTCCGCCCCGGCCTCAACCGCCATCGCGACCGCCCGCTGCGTCATGGCGTACTCCTCGGGCCCGGCCGGGGTCTCGTCAATCTGGTCCAGCAGTTCTTTGATCTCGGCTGTGCTCGGATTTGCGGTCACGGGGGCGTCCTTTCGATTCGGGCTTTGAGTTGCTTTTCCGGCGGGGTTTCTAGGCTGTTGGCGCTGATGGCGGTGTTGGTGCCGGCGGCACGTCCGCCACCCCGGCGCTGAGCGCGATCAGGTCGCTCAACGCCGAGTCGAGGAGTTTGCGGTCCTTGGCGCTGAGGGGGCGGTGGCTGGCGAGCTGCGCCTGGGCGTAGAGGAGCTGAACGCAGCGCTCGAAGACGGGCTGGTCGTCCAGCGCCGCCAGGGTCCTGATGAGGGCGTTGCGCCAATTGAGGCAAAGCCGGGATGCGGGGCGGCCGGGGCCGCGCGGCGATCGGGCGGCGATCGCCGAATCCGCGCGGCTGATCACCCCGCGCCAAAGCGGCCCGGCCGCGTCTCCCGAGCGGGCCCGGTCAAGGCGCCGGAACAGTTCCGGGTCGGCCACGAAGAGGGCTGGGACGGAGCCGTCGCCGATCACCCGGGCGACGACCTCGCAATCCCGGCCGGCGAGGGCGGCGGTGGCGCGCTGCTCGAACGCGACGGCGGCGGCGCGATCCGCCAGCGGGGGCGGTTCCAGCGTGTCCAGCTCCGCGAGCACGTCGATCCGCTCGACTTCGGTTCCGTACAACTCCGGGAGCAGCCGGGTCAGTTCGGCGTCCCACAGGTAGCCGCCGTTGACTATCACGCCCCGGTCGCCGGAGATGCCGACCACCTGGCGGAACTCGTCCACCGTTTCGGTGTAGCGCACGCGCGGATGGTCTTTGACGAGTTGGTTGACGGGCCGCCGGCCGATCGAGGTCTCCAAGTGCAGGTGGCCGGTCATGATCTTGGCGAGTTCAGGGTCGTGGGGAACCAACTGCTTGATCGCTCGCTCATGCACGGCGAGGAAACGGCCGAGTTGGTACTGGTCGGCGGTCGCGGCGCGGACCAGCCAATGGCGGATAGCCTCCCCGAACGCCTGGCGTGTGACCTCAAGGGAGAAGTCCTCGACGATCGCCTCCCGGCTCGCCGTGGGGGTCAGCCCGGTCGAGTTGACGCACGCCCGGACGAAGAAGGCCCATTCGGGCAAGATCCCGTCCACATGGGTGGACACCAGCATGCGGCCCAGGTAGAGCTGCGTGGCCTGGCGGGCCCCGGGGGAGGGCGCGAATGGAAGCACAAACGCGAGTCCGCGCGAGCCGGTCTCGGGGCAGGTCAACGGGAACGAGTCAAGCGGATCGGCTCCCAGCAATTCGCGGCCGAACTGGTTCACCTCCGCCGCGGAGGCGTTCTGGTCGGCGAAGACCGCCGGCTGGTTGATGACCTCGCCGCCGCCGGCGGGGCCCACGCGGACGGGCACGGGCAGGTAGCGGCCGAACTGGCTCGCCAGTTCGGCCACGGCGGCGGGGCTGAGCAACTCGGTGCCGTCGAAGCGGGGATGCAGGTGGACCGAGGTGCCGACGGGCACCTCGCCGGGCAGGTCGCGGATGGTGAAAGTGCCGTTGGCGCTGCCCAGCCATTCGACGGCGGGTCCGCCTTTGGCGGATTGGGTGACGACCCGGATCTGGTCCGCCACCATGAAACAAGACAGCAGGCCAATTCCGAATTGGCCCAGGAAGTCCTGGCGCGGGAAATCGAGGATGTCCCGCTTCGATGTCGCCCCCACCGTCGAGAGCAACTCGGCGGCCTCGGCGCGGGTGAGGCCAACGCCCTGGTCGGTCAGGCGGAATTCGCCGGTCTCGGCTGAGAGCGGCGTGATCCGGATTGACCATTCGCCCGCCGCGTCGTTCTGCGGGTCGAATTCGCGGCGGGCGGTGATGGCGTCAACCCCGTTTTGGAGCAGTTCGCGCAGATAAACACGGGGACCGGAGTAGATGTGCCGGCTGAGAAGGTCGACCACTCCGCGAAGGTCGACTTGAAAGGGGGCGGCCTGGGGCTGCGTGTGCTGAGGCTGGGATGACACGGGAAGAGCCTACCGGCAGGCCGGGGGTTACCGCCCCGAAGCCGCCGATGCCGTCGTGGCCGTCCCAGCGCACCCTCTGAACGCTGTCGGTGGGCCGGGGTAGGTTGGTTCTCATGCGCCCGGTGAGAGAGTTGACGCGAACGGTGGCGCCGTTCGCGGTCGTGTCGGACTTCACGCCGTCTGGCGACCAGCCGGAGGCGATCGCGGAACTCGCGGAGCGGATCAACGCGGGGGAGAAGGACGTGGTGCTGCTGGGCGCCACCGGCACCGGCAAGACGGCGACCACGGCCTGGCTGATCGAGCAACTCCAGCGCCCCACGCTGGTGATAGAGCCGAACAAGACTCTGGCGGCCCAGTTGGCGACGGAGTTCAGGGAACTGCTGCCGAACAACGCGGTGGAATACTTCGTCTCCTACTACGACTACTACCAGCCGGAGGCCTACATCCCGCAGACCGACACGTACATCGAGAAGGACTCCTCGATCAACGACGAGGTCGAACGGTTGCGCCACTCCGCCACCTCGTCGCTGCTCACCAGGCGGGACACGGTGGTGGTGGCCTCGGTCAGCTGCATCTACGGCCTGGGGACCCCTCAAGAGTATGTGGACCGCATGGTCCAGTTGGAAGTGGGGCAGCAGATCGAGCGGGACGACCTGCTCAGGCAGTTCATCGCCATGCAGTACGCCCGCAACGACATGGCCTTCACGCGCGGAACCTTCAGGGTGCGGGGGGACACGGTCGAGATCATCCCGATGTATGAGGAGTTGGCACTGCGAGTCGAGTTCTTCGGGGATGAGATCGAGGGCCTGGCGACCCTGCACCCGCTGACCGGGGAGGTGATCCAGACGGAGGCGAACGTCAACATCTTCCCGGCCTCGCACTATGTGGCCGGGCCGGAACGGATGGAAAAGGCCATCCGGGGGATCGAAGCCGAATTGGAGACGCGCCTGGAGGAACTGGACCGCCAAAACAAGCAGCTGGAGTCCCAGCGGCTCCGCATGCGCACCACTTACGACCTGGAGATGATGCGGCAGATCGGCACGTGCGCCGGAATTGAGAACTACTCGCGCCACATTGACGGCCGGGGCGTCGGCACCCCGCCGAACACGCTCCTGGACTATTTCCCCGAGGACTTCCTGCTGGTGATCGACGAGTCGCATGTGACGGTCCCGCAAATCGGGGCGATGTACGAGGGCGACATGTCGCGCAAACGCACCTTGGTGGAACACGGTTTCCGGCTCCCGTCCGCGCTGGACAACCGGCCGCTGCGCTGGGAGGAGTTCCTGGAGCGGATCGGCCAGACGGTGTACCTCTCAGCCACCCCCGGCCCGTATGAGCTGTCCCTCTCGGACGGCGTGGTGGAGCAGATCATCCGCCCCACCGGCCTGGTGGACCCGTCGGTGGAGGTCCGCCCCACCAAGGGCCAGATCGACGACCTGCTCCACGAGGTCCGCCTGCGCGCGGAGCGCGACGAGCGCGTGCTGGTCACCACCTTGACCAAGAAGATGGCGGAAGACCTGACCGGCTATCTAGCCGGCCACGACGTGCGGGTGCGTTACCTGCATTCGGACATCGACACGCTCAAGCGGGTCGAGTTGCTGCGCGACCTGCGCCTGGGCCAGTTCGACGTGCTGGTCGGCATCAACCTGTTGCGGGAGGGCCTGGACCTGCCAGAAGTCTCCCTGGTGGCGATCCTCGACGCGGACAAGCAGGGCTTCCTGCGTTCGGGCACCTCCCTGATCCAAACGATCGGCCGCGCCGCCCGCAACGTCTCCGGGGCGGTGGTGATGTACGCGGACGAGGTCACCGCCGCCATGGCGGACGCCATCGGCGAGACGGACCGCCGCCGCGCCAAACAGGTCGCCTACAACACCGAACGCGGGTTGGACCCGCAACCGTTGCGCAAGCGGATCGCGGACATCACAGACGCGCTGATCAGGGAAGACCAGGACACGGAACGCCTTTTGTCCAGTGCGGACCGGTCCCCTTCCGGTTACAAGGGCCTGACCGGTTCGGCGGAGCGGCGGGGCGGGCCGAAGGAGCCAGCGTTGGTGGGCCAAATCCTAGACGAGATCTCATCCCTCACGGAGTTGATGCGCGCCGCCGCAGGCGACCTGCGTTTCGAGGTGGCGGCCCGCTACCGCGACCAGATCGCGGAACTGAAACGCGAGCTGCGCGAGGTGCGGGAGGCCATCCACTGAGCCGCCAGGGCCGCTGTCAGGCGACATCCTTGGAGTTGAGCAGGATCTCGGTCAGGTACTTGAACTGAGCGGCTTGCGAGTTGTAGTCGAACGCCGCGTCTTGCCAGGTGTAAACCTGGCCGGCCGCCAGCGCGGGGTGGGCCGCGAACGTCGGCTGCTCGCGGAAGTCCGCCTCCTGGTAGCCCTCGGTGAAAACCAGGAGCACATCGCCGGTCATGGTCTGGGCCGCGTTCTCCCAGGAGTACACGTCCCAGTAGAAGTCGCCGTCGGGGTTCAGGTCCGTGAAGGTCAGGCCGAGGCTGGTGTACAACTCGGTGCTCGGCTCGTCTTGCGGCTTGACCAGGTAAATGCCGTCTGGACTGCCGTAGATCATGGTGAGTTCGAGGTCGGACTCCTGGGCGGCCGCCGTCAGCGTGTCGGCGGCGGCGTAATAGGCGGCTCTTGCCTGGTCGATCGCGCCCGGGTCCGCGCCAAGGGCGCGGGCCAGTTCGTTGAGGTCCTCAACCACCTGCGCTCCGGCGCCGCCAATCCTGACGACCGCGATCGGGGCGATCTTCTCAAGCTGAAGCTGTTGCTCCATGTCCGCCACGGCGTAGTAGGGCTCTTCCAAACTCAGGGTGCCCTCGCGGTCGGTCGGGTAGATGCCTGTCACGATCAGTTCGGGTTCCGCGCCTGCCAGGGCCTCAAGGTCGATTTCCCCGTAGGTGTTGCCGACAATCGCCACTTCGGCGAGGTCGTAGTCGGCGAAGCGTTGGTCGGTGGCCACGTCCTCACGCCCAAAGATCGCGACGGGCGTGATCCCGTAGCTGAGGAGTCCAATCGCGTAATCGGCGAACGCGGCGATCCGCGTGGGCTGGCTCTCCAGCTTTATGGCGAGGCCGGCACCGTCGGTGTAGGTCCAACCCGTCGATTGGGCGGTCGGGGACTGCTGCGCGGCGGGCTCATCCGAGTTGGAGCATCCGGTCAGGGCGGTGGCGGCCGCCAACGCGGCCAAGCACAGCGCGGTGCAACGCACCGCCAGGGGAGAAGTCATGACTGTTAGCTTAGCCTAACCTAACGGTGGGTCTGCCTCTTGTCGGTCAGGGCGCGGGCACCACCAGCGGCGAGCCGGTCGCTGGATCCGGAATGACCTGGGCGTCCAAGCCGAACGCCAGCTTGAGGGTGGCCGGGGTCAGCACCTCCCAAGGCGGCCCGTCCGCCACCACCCGGCCGTCGCCCAAGGCGATGAGGCGGTCGGAAAAGCGCCCGGCCAGCGAGAGATCGTGCAGCACCATCAACACGGTGGTGCCCCGCTCCCGGTTGACTCGGCGCACCAGGCGGAGCACGTCGAGTTGGTGGGCCAGGTCCAGGAAGGTGGTCGGCTCGTCCAGCAGCGCGACCGGGGTCTGCTGCGCCAGAATCAGCGCTATCCAAGCGCGCTGGATCTGACCGCCGGACAGCGTCGCCACGTCCCGTTCGGCCAGGTCCGCCAGGCCGGTGGCGGCTAGCGCGCTGTCCACCGCCGCCGTGTCGGCGGCGGCCCACGCACGGAACCAGGCCTGGTGCGGATGGCGCCCTCGTGAAACCAGCTCCCGCACCGTGGTGGCCGGGGGAGTCAAGGGCTTCTGGGGCAGGACGGCCAGACGCCGCGCGAGCTGACGGGTCGGCATCGAGCTCAAGGGCCGACCCTCCACGGCGACATGCCCGGCCGCGGCCGGCAGCAGGCGGCCAAAAGCGCGCAACAGGGTCGACTTGCCGGAACCGTTGGCGCCGACCAGCGTGGTCACCTGGCCGGGTTGGATGGCCAGAGACAGCGCGGTGAACACTGGTTCGCCGCCGTAGCCCAGAGTGACGCCGTGAGCCTCAAGCGTGGGATTGGCCGGTCTATTCATAGCTCCCCCTCCCGCCCGGACGGCGGATCAGCAACCAAATCAGGTACGGCGCCCCCACCACCGCGGTGATGATGCCGACGGGCGTCTCACCGGGCAAGACGCCTCGCGACACGGCGTCGGCGCCGGCCACCAACACCGCCCCGGCCAGCGCGGAGGCAACCAGCGGAGGCCGTGCCGCCCCGGCCAGGCGGAGCGCGATTTGAGGCGCCACGAAGGCCGCGAACTCGACGGGCCCGCTCGCGGAGACGGCGGCGGCCGTCAGAACCACGGCGCATCCGATCACGATCAGCCGATGCCGTTGCAGCGGCACGCCCAGCCCGGCCGCCAATTCATCGCCCAGTTGGCCCACGGCCAGGTTCCGGGCCTGTGTGGCGGCCACGGGCGCCATCACGGCAAGGGCCGCCAACACGGGCCAAACGCTGGCCCAAGAGATCCCCGAGAGGTTGCCCACCATCCATTGCGCGGCGGCGGAGGCGTCGGTGATCCGGGCTGTGGCGATCAAGTAGCTGGTGACCCCGCCCAGCGCGGCAGTGGCTCCAATCCCGATCAAGATCAGGCGATAGCTCTCCACCCCGCCCCGCCAGGCCAAGCCGTAGACGACGGCGGCAGTGGCCAAAGCCCCGACTGCGGCGGCGGCCGGCATTCCCAAGGTCAGCAAAATGGGGCCCACGCCGTAGGTGCCGCCGCCCAGGCAGATCGCGGCCACGGCGCCGGCCGCCGCGCCCGAGGTCACGCCGAGGATGTCGGGAGTGGCCAGGGGATTGCGGGCGAACGTTTGCGTCAAGGCTCCGGCCAGACCCAGGCAGGCGCCCACGGCCAGGCCGCCCACCACGCGCGGGAGCCGGAATTCGAGCATCACCAGTTCCTGAGCCGGCGCTCCGGCCCCCAGCAGAACCCGTGCGATTTCAGCGGTCGTCAATTGCGACGACCCGGCCCTGATTCCGGCCAAGCCGACGGCCACGCACGCGCACGCGGCGAGAACGGTGACCAAGTGGCGGCGGCGCGCCCGGCGCTCCGGCGGACAGGTCATAGCGCGGCCATCCGCACCCGCCGGACTATGGCGACGAACGCGATGCCCCCGAGCACCGCCAGCACCGTTCCCACGGGGACCTCGCCGTTGCCGCCGCCGAGGCGGCCCACCACGTCGCACAGCATCAAAACACCGGCCCCGACCGCGGCCGAAGTGGGGATCAGCCACCGGTGGTCCCCGCCAACGGCCGCTCTGGCGATATGCGGAGCGGTCAAGCCGACAAACCCAATGGGTCCGGTGATCGCCACCGCGCTGGCCGTCAGCAGTGTGACTGCCGCCAGGCCGGTCATCCGCGCCCGAACCAGATTCTCGCCCAGGCCGCGCGCGACGTCCGTCCCCAGGGCGAGGCTGTTCAGCGCTCTGGCGTTGGCCGCGGCGAACACGCCACCGGCGGCAGCCGCGACCACCGCCACCCAGATTCCGGAGAGCGTCCGGCCCGACAGGGAGCCGATCACCCAGACGCGGTAGGCCGCCAAGGTGGCCTCGTCGCCCAGCACTATGAAGGAGGTGACGGCGGCCAACAGGGTGGAGACCGCCGTGCCCGCGATCGCCAAGGGGACGGGGCTGGACAGGCCACGGCCGAGCGCCGCGACCCCAAAGACCACAATCGTCGCGGCCACCGCCCCGATCAGGGCAAACCAAAGAGTGGCGAGTGTGGATGTCGTGCCCGCCACCCGAACCCCAATTACAACCGCGAGGGAGGCTCCGGCGGAAACGCCGAAGATGCCCGGATCCGCCAGCGGGTTCCGCGTCTGGCCTTGCATGACCGCGCCGGCGGCGCCCAGGCACATACCCACGACCAGCCCCAGGACGGTGCGCGGCACCCGCGACCCCCAAACCACCGCGTCCACGTCGGCGGCCGGATTGGCCAACCGCCGCACCACGGCGGCGGGGTCGATCGCCTTGCTGCCAAGGAGCAGACTGGCGGCCACCGCCGCGACCACTCCAAGCGCGATCAGGGTAAGCGCGCTCGACCGGCGCCCGTGAACGCGCCCTGATTGCGGGCGGGGGAGCGAAAGGGGCACTCCCTTAGGTTAGCCTCACCTAAAGCCCTAATGGGCCGGGTGGGCGCGATCCGGCCGGGCGCGGAGCCGCCCGCGCGGTTTCAGGAGGCCTCGGGGATCTCCTGGGTCAGCGCCTCCGCCTCGGCGGCGTCTTCGGGGAGACGCCGCTCAAGCAAGACGGCATCGTGCCTGACGCCGTTGACCTGGGCGAAGCGCTCGCGCCGGCCGACTGTGCGGAAGCCGGAGTCTTTGAGCAGGTGAAGGGCTGCCGTGTTCTGCGGCGCCACGTAAACCTGCAGCGTCCAAAAGCCCGCCTCGTCGGCTGCGGCGATCAGATTGGCCAGCAGATGGCGGCCGAATCCCTGGCCCCGGTAGGCGGGCTCCACGAAGACGGCCACCCCGGCCACTCCGGCGAAGGCGGGACGGTTCGAGACCGGCTCGAGGGCCGCCCAACCGGTCACCCGGCCCTCGCGGTTAGCCGCCACCAAGCGATGGTTCGGCAGGTAGCGCTCTTCCCACTGCTCCGGCGTTGGCAGTTGGTCGTCCAGCGCCGCCGGTCCCAGTGATCCCGCCATAATGGCCGAGACGTCTTCCCAGTCGCGCGGGAGCAGCGGTCGAATATGCATGTCAGCCTTCCGTGAACGGCCCCAGGGTGGGGCTCCAGGGACGAATCGCGGCTTGGTCGACCAAGCCCGCGCGAACGATCGGATCGGCGGCGACCAGGGCTTCGGCGTCCTGGAGCCCGTCAACCCGGATTATCAAAAGGCCCTCGAGGGCGTCTGCGAACGGGCCTGAGGCGAGCAACGTCCCCTCGTCGAGCCTTTCCGCAAGATAGGCCCGGTGGGCCGGCTTGGCGGCCGCGACCGCCTCTTGGTTGTCGGCGTAACGATAGTGGACGGCAAAGATCGCCATCGGTCCCCTCCTCAGCTGTGTCCAGCAATTATGCCACCGCCCCCGCCCGCCCCGGCGGGAACGGCGCATCCAATGCCTCCGGGCGCCCGTTGCGGCCTTGAGCGGACATCCGCGCCGGGGCCGTCAGCGTGTCGGACCCAACCCCTACAATCGTCCGAGTGAGTGAACGGCTGGTGGTGCATGGAGCGCGAGAGCACAACCTCAAAGACGTGACCGTCGACTTGCCGCGCGACCGCCTGATCGTGTTCACCGGCCTGAGCGGATCCGGCAAGTCGTCCCTGGCGTTTGACACCATCTTCGCCGAAGGCCAGCGCCGCTACGTCGAATCCCTGTCAAGCTACGCGCGCCAATTCCTGGGCCAGATGGACAAGCCGGACGTCGACTTCATAGACGGCCTCAGCCCCGCGGTTTCGATCGACCAGAAGGCCACCAACCGCAACCCCCGCTCCACCGTGGGCACCATCACCGAGGTGTACGACTACCTGCGGCTGTTGTTCGCCCGCGCCGGGGTCCAGCATTGCCCCGAGTGCGGGGCGGTCATCACATCGCAGACCCCCGCGCAGATCGTGGACCAGTTGCTGGCGCTCCCGGAGGGGACAAGGCTGCAGTTGTTGGCCCCAAGGGTGCGCGGCCGCAAGGGCGAGTACACCGAGGTCTTCGAGGACCTGCGGGCCAAGGGCTTCGCCCGCGCCCGGGTGGACGGGGAGGTCGTGTCGCTCGCCACCCCGCCCACCTTGGACAAGAAGGTCAAACACAACATTGAGGTGGTCGTGGACCGCCTGGTGGTCAGGCCGGAGCAGCGCCGCCGGTTCACCGACTCGGTGGAAACGGCGCTCCGCGAGGCCGACGGCGTGCTGGTGGCGGACCTGGTCGACAAGGACCCCGACGACCCGGAACGGGTCCTGCGCTTCAGCGAGAAGCGGGCCTGCCCCAACGAGCATCAATTGACCCTGGAGGAGATCGAGCCGCGCACCTTCTCCTTCAACGCCCCCTACGGCGCCTGCCCCGAGTGCACCGGGATCGGCACCCGCCTGGAGGTGGATCCGGAACTGGTGGTGCCGGATCCCGAACTATCGCTGAACGACGGCGCCATCGCGCCGTGGCGTGGCGCGGCCTGGGAGTACCAGCAGCACGTCCTGGCCTCGCTGGCCGGAGACGTCGGGTTCCGCATGAACGCGCCCTGGCGGTCGCTGCCCGAACGGGCCCGCCAGGCCATCTTGTACGGCGAGGACTTCAAGGTCCACGTCAAGTACCGCAACCGCTGGGGTCGGCAACGGCAGTATTCGACGGGCTATGAGGGCGTCATCCCGCAAATCGAGCGCCGCCACGCCGAGACCGAGTCGGACTGGTCGCGTGAACGCTGGCAATCCTTCATGCGGGAGGTCCCCTGCCCGGTCTGCCAGGGGAGCCGCCTGAAGCCCGAGGTGCTCGCGGTGACCGTGGGCGAACTGTCCATAGCGGAGGTCTGCGCGCTCGGCATCGGCGAATGTCGGAGCTTCCTGAACGGGCTGGAGCTGACCGGCAAACAGCGGGCGATCGCCGCCCAGGTGCTCAAAGAGATCGACGCCCGGCTCGGGTTCTTGCTGGACGTGGGCCTCAACTACCTGTCGCTGGACCGGCCGGCCGCCACCCTGTCCGGCGGCGAGGCCCAGCGGATCCGGTTGGCCACCCAGATCGGGTCGGGGTTGGTGGGCGTCCTCTACGTGCTGGACGAACCCTCGATCGGCCTGCACCAACGCGACAACCACCGCTTGATCTCCACGCTGACGCGGCTGCGGGACCTGGGCAACACCCTGATCGTGGTGGAACACGACGAGGACACCATCCGCGCGGCCGACTGGATTGTGGACATCGGGCCGGGCGCGGGGGAGCACGGCGGCCAGATCGTCCATTCGGGCGACATCTTCGGACTGGAGGCCAACTCGGCGTCCCTGACCGGACAGTACCTGGCCCGCGCGCGCCAGATCCCGGTGCCGCCCAAGCGGCGGCGCACGTCGAAGCAGCGGCGTGTGACCGTTCAGGGGGCGGTTGAGCACAATCTGCGCGACATCGACGTGTCGTTCCCGGCTGGCGTGTTCACCGCTGTCACCGGCGTGTCCGGCTCCGGCAAGTCCACGTTGGTCAACGCCATCCTCTACAACGTCCTGGCGAACGAGTTGAACGGCGCCCGCCACGTGCCCGGACGCCACCGGCGCGTCACGGGGCTCGAGTTGCTGGACAAGGTGGTGCACGTGGACCAGGGGCCGATCGGGCGGACGCCCAGGTCAAACCCGGCCACGTACACCGGCGTGTGGGACCACATCCGGCGGCTTTTCGCGGAGACGCCGGAGGCGAAGCTGCGCGGCTACGGCCCCGGGCGGTTCTCCTTCAACGTCAAAGGCGGCCGCTGCGAGGCCTGCAAAGGCGACGGCACTTTGAAGATCGAGATGAACTTCCTGCCAGACGTGTACGTGCCGTGCGAGGTCTGCCACGGCGCCCGTTACAACCCGGACACCCTCGAAGTCCACTACAAGGGCAAGACGGTGGCGGACGTGCTGGCCATGCCGATCGAGGAGGCGGCCGAGTTCTTCCACCCGATCGGCGCCATCGCCCGGCATCTTGACACCTTGGTGAACGTGGGGCTTGGGTACGTCCGCCTGGGCCAAAGCGCGCCGACTCTCTCCGGGGGCGAGGCGCAACGCGTCAAACTGGCCTCCGAACTGCAGCGCCGCTCCACGGGCAAGACCGCCTACGTGCTGGACGAGCCAACCACGGGCCTGCACTTCGACGACATCCGCAAACTGCTGGGCGTGCTGCAAGGGCTGGTCGACAAGGGCAACACCGTCATTGTGATAGAGCACAACCTTGACGTCATCAAGTCAGCGGACTGGGTGATCGACTTGGGTCCGGAGGGCGGGGCCGGCGGCGGGCTGGTCGTGGCCGAGGGCACGCCCGAGGCGGTGGCGGCCAACCCGGCCAGCTTCACGGGCCAGTTTCTGCGGCCGCTGCTGGGCCTTGGGGTCTCCGCCCCTGAGGCCGTACCCGAATCAAAGCCGGCTTTGGTCTAACCTTCGGTGGGGCGGCCGCGCGTCACCGGATGGTGATGCTGTGCTCCTTGAGGAACTCGACCGGGTCGGTGGCCTGGCCGTCTATCAGGACCTCGAAGTGCAGGTGCGGACCGGTCGACTGGCCGGAGTTCCCCGTCAGCGCGATCTGCTCGCCGCGTACCACCTCGTCCCCCTCCTTGACCAGGATGCCGCCAAGACCGTCCATGTGGAGGTAGCGGGTGGAGATCCCCTCGCCGTGGTTGATCTCGATGGTCCAGTTGCCGCCCGAATCCTGGTAGACGCGTTCCACCACCCCGTCGTGGGCGGCGTAGATCGGCTTGCCGCGAGCACCAGCCATGTCCACGCCAGCGTGGAGTTTGAGCACCCCGTAGATCGGGTGGATCCGCATGCCGTATCCGGAGGAGACCGGGCCGGCCCCGGGCTGGGTCCAGCCGTCCGCGCTGACCATATACGGGGAATCCCCGCCGCGGAGCTGATAGCCCTGCTCCTCCGAGGACCAAGCGACGGCGCCGTCCGCGCGCAGCAACTGGAGCTCGCCCTGGTCCGTCAAGACCAGCCTGACGCCCGGTGCGGAGGCGTCGGCCACCCAGATGGTCTCTTCGCCGGCGAGCACGACAAGCGTGCCGTCCCGCCGTAGAAGCAGATTGACGCCGTCGGCTCGTTCGGAGTCAAGCGACCAGAGCTTCTGGTTCCGGTTGTTCAGAAGCGCGATTCCGCCGTCCGCCTCGACGGTGACGTAGTGGTTGTTGGACGGGCTGGTCAACCGGTCGCCCGCGGCCAACTTGTCGCCAGGCACCAATTCGGTCGGGTAGCGGCGAGTGCTGGCGACCAGCTGAGCCAGCACCTCTGGCTTCTCGCCCGGCCGCTGAATGAACAGCGTGTAGCTGTAGGAGGTGTCCGGTTGCAGGCCCTTGTCAACGACAGAACCCGGGTCCCGCCCCAAAGGCACGTCCACGCCTTCAGCCGGTGTCTGCGGCGGGGCGTCGCCCACGCCACGGCGCAAAGTCAACTGGGCCTCCGGCTCGGCGGCGAGTTCGCTGACATCCCACCGGAGGATCAGTCCGACATTGGACTCGCTAATGGCCTGAATCTCCGGCCCCGTTTCGCCGATCATGGCCGCCTCGGCCACCTGCGCGGTCATGGAACGCGACATCAGTTCGGCCATGTTGCGCCGGGAGACCACTTCGATAGTGCTGGCCAGCGGACGCAGCGCGTCCTCTTGGACGAGCGGGGCCGCGCTGCTCGGCGCTTGTCCCAAGCCGATGAACGCGCTGCCGGCCAGCAGTCCGGCGCATGCGACCGCTGCCGCGCGTTCGGTGTGACCACGCAGGTAAACGCGCACGCGGTCGGTCAGCTCCGCAAGGCGCACCCAGGCGCGGCGTCCAACCCAAGCGGACGGGAGCGGCGACGCGCCAATGCGGCCGGCCCACGCCAGTCCCGCCTGTCCCAATTCGCCGGCGCGCTCGGCGAATCCGCGGGCGATCCGCCGCCAGTCTGGCTCGAGGCGCTCGGGCCGGGGCTGTTCCGCGACCCATTGAGGTTCCGCCTGGACGCCCGGCTCGCCAGCCCAGGCGTCGGCGTCCCAACCAGCCCATGGCGCCGCCGGCGCGGCCGCGGACTGCAGCTTGGCGATCTCCGCAAGCAAGTCGAATGACTCCAGATCCGGTTGAGGGGCCGCAATCGGCTCAATCTCCTCAATCACCTCAAGCGGTTCGACCGGCAAGATCGGCTCAATCGGCTCCCCGAGAACTGGCTGCGGCGCGACAAAGTGGACTGACGCGTCCGTGGCCGAATGGTCCGCCCCCGGGGCCGCCGACTGGTTGTCCAGCCTGAGCTGCCGCCGGGTCAGCGGATGCGACTCGTCCGGTTCGTCAAGCATTCAGCCAAGACCTCGCCTAATTTGGTTCGCAGGGAGTTAGCCTGGCGGGGCGCGCCAAGCCGCGATCAGTAAACATGCTAGTACCGGCCCCGCTTGGAAGGGAAACCCTGGCTGCGACCATCACCGGTTCTTCACGCGGCCGTGCGCGTGGAGGGTTTACGGTTGAGGGCTATGGCCGATCCGTCCAGCTACCGCCCAAGGCCGGGCGCCATCCCGACCGATCCCGGGGTTTACCGGTTCCGGGACCAGCATGGGCGGGTCGTCTACGTCGGCAAGGCCAAGAATCTGCGGGCGCGGTTGGGCAACTATTTTCAGCCGCTGGAGTCGTTGCACCCGCGGACCCGGCAGATGGTGACCACGGCCGCCTCGGTCGACTGGACGGTTGTCGGCACTGAAGTCGAGGCGCTGGCGCTGGAGTATTCATGGATCAAACAGTTCGAGCCGCGCTTCAACGTGAAGTACCGCGACGACAAGTCATACCCCTATCTGGCGGTGACGGTCGGCGAGGAGTATCCGCGCGCACAGGTGATGCGGGGCGCCAAGCGCAAGGGCGTCAAGTACTACGGCCCGTTCGGCCACGCCTGGGCCATCCGCGAGACCCTCGACTTGCTGCTCCGCGTTTTTCCACTGCGGACCTGCTCGAACACCGTGTTTCGGCGTTACCAGGCGCAGGGCCGCGCTTGTCTGCTGGGGTACATCGACAAGTGCTCGGCGCCCTGCGTGGGCCGGGTGGACCAAACGGAGCACCGGCGGATCGTGGAGGACTTCATCGCCTTCATGGACGGAGACACGGGGCGGTTTCTGAGCGGGATCGAACAGGCCATGCGGGAGGCGGCGGCGGCCGAGGAGTTTGAGCGCGCCGCCCGGTTGCGGGATGACGCCGCCGCGCTTTCCCGTGTGATCGAACGCAACGTGGTGGTCCTTTCCGACCAAACGGAGGCGGACCTGTTCGCGATCGCCCAGGACGAGTTGGAAGCGGCCATCCAGGTGTTCTTCATCCGCCGGGGCCGCATCACGGGGCAACGCGGTTGGATCGTGGAGAAGGTGGAGGATCTGTCCGAACCCGAACTGACGGCCTCGCTGTTGCAAACCGTCTACAGCGGCGAAGACGAGCCTCCCCGGCAGGTGCTGGTGCCCGTACTGCCGCAAGGTCTGGCCGAACTGACGGACTACCTGCAAGTCCGCCGCGGCGGCCCGGTGACCTTCAAGGTCCCGCAGCGCGGCGCGAAGCGCCGCCTGGCCGAAACTCTGCAGAAGAACGCGGACCAAGCCCTGGCGCTGCACAAACTCAAGCGCGGCAGCGACCTGACCAGCCGGTCGCAGGCCCTGAAGGAACTGCAAGAGGCGCTGGACTTGGACGACGCGCCGCTCCGGATCGAGTGCTACGACATCTCCCACACCGGGGGGGCCGCCCAAGTCGGGTCCATGGTGGTCTTCGAGGACGGTCTGGCCCGCAAGTCGGAATACCGCCACTTCAACGTGCGCGGGCCGGACGGGTTGGGCGCGCCGGATGACACCGCCGCCATGGCCGAGGTGCTGACCAGGCGCTTCGCCCGCCAGGAGAAGGACGGCCAAGACGACCAAGCGGGCAAAGGCGACATCACCGGAGACCCGCCGGACGGCATCGGGCAACTCAGGAACCGGCGTTTCGCGTACCCGCCGAACCTGCTGGTGGTGGACGGTGGGGCGCCGCAAGTGGGGGCGGCTGCGAAAGTCATCGCGGAACTGGGCGTCAAAGACGTCGAGCTGGTCGGGTTGGCGAAGCGGTTGGAAGAGGTCTGGCGGCCTGGCGACCCGTTCCCGGTCATCTTGCCGCGCGGCTCAGACGGGCTGTTCCTGCTGCAGCGCGTGCGGGACGAGGCGCACCGGTTCGCCATCTCGGCCCAACGTAAACGGCGGTCGAAGGCCATGACCCGGTCCGCGCTCGACGCGGTGCCCGGACTGGGGCCGGCCAAGCAGAAGGCCCTGCTCAAGCACTTCGGGTCGGTCAAACGCATCCGGGCGGCCAGCCAGGGGGAGCTTGCGGAGGTCAAGTCGATCGGCCCCAAGCTGGCGGAAAGGGTCAAAGAGGTGCTTGCAAAGGATGAGAAACTGGATCGGTGAGCGAGCCCACGGACACGCCGACCTTTCCAGCGGGGATCCCGATCCGGGACGCTCTGGGCGCCAAAGAGGACCGTAGCGAGATCCTGATCATCACCGGGATGTCCGGCGCGGGGCGCACCCAGGCGGCCGGCGTGCTGGAAGACCTGGGCTGGTATGTGGTGGACAACCTGCCGCCCAAGATGATCGAGCCGCTGGCCGGAATGATGACGCCGGCGGGCGCCGGGGTCAGAAAGCTCGCGGTGGTGGTGGACGTGCGCTCGGGCGAGTTCTTCCGCACCCTGATGGGCGCGTTGGAGTCGCTGCGGGCGGTCGGGATCGACCACCGGATCGTGTTCCTAGACGCCTCCGATTCGGAGCTGATCCGCCGTTACGAGGCGGTTCGCCGGCCCCATCCGCTCCAAGGGGGCGGAACGGTGCTGACGGGGATCGCCCGCGAGCGCTCTCTGCTGACCGACTTGCGGGAGCAGGCGGACGATTACGTGGACACCTCCTCCTTCTCGGTTCACGAACTGAGCGCCCACATGGCGCACATCGCGGACCCGGACCAGAAGGAAGAGGTGACCGTGTCCGTGATGTCGTTCGGCTTCAAGTACGGCGCGCCGGCGGACGCCAGCGCGATTGTCGACGTGCGGTTCCTGGCGAACCCGTACTGGGTGGACGAGTTGCGGCACCTGACCGGCGCGGACCCGGCGGTCCGCGATTACGTGATGGCGTCCGGGACGGCCAACCAGTTCCTCGGCCACTACGTGGACGCGTTGATGGTGGCCCTGGACGGGTTCGTGCGCCAGCGCAAGCGGCACCTGACGGTGGCCGTGGGCTGCACGGGAGGCAAGCACCGATCGGTGGCGATGACGGAGGCGCTGGTCGCCATGCTGCGCGAACGCGGCGTGCGGGCGCGCGCCAGCCACCGGGACGTGGGCCGCGAATGAGCCGGGTGACCCGGCCGCCGCGCGTGGTGGCGCTGGGCGGGGGCCATGGCTTGGCGGCGTCGCTGAGGGCGTTGCGCCATGTGACCGCCGAATTGACGGCGGTGGTGACGGTGGCGGACTCCGGCGGGTCCTCCGGCCGGCTGCGGGACGAGTTCGGTTGCCTGCCGCCCGGCGACCTGAGGATGGCGTTGGCGGCCCTGTCCGGGCACGACGAATGGGGCGTCACCTGGCGCGAGGTGCTCCAGCACCGACTGGGCGGCGAGGGCAACCTGGCCGGGCACGCGTTGGGCAACCTCCTGATTGTGGGCCTGTGGGAAATGTGGCCGGGGGACCCCGCGACAGGCCTGGACTTTGTGGGGAAACTGGTCGGGGCGGAAGGACGGGTTCTGCCCATGGCGAGCGTGCCCCTTGACGTTGAGGCGGACATCACCCGCCTGGTGGACGGCGCGGAGTGGCACACGTCCGTGCGGGGCCAGGCGAAGGTGGCCAAGGCGTTGGGCCGGGTCGACGCGGTCCGGCTGACGCCGGCTGACGCCGCCGCCTGCCCGGAAGCGGTCCAGGCGGTCGAGGCGGCGGACTGGGTGGTGCTGGGCCCAGGCTCCTGGTACACCTCGGTCATCCCCCACCTGCTGATACCGGAGTTGGCGGCCGCCGTGCTGAACGAGCGGACCAGGCGCTGCGTCACCCTGAACCTGGAGAGCCAGGCGGGCGAGACGTCCGGCTACAGTCCGGCCGACCACCTGAAGGCGCTAGGCTCGTATGCGCCGGGGGCGCGTTTCGACGTGGTGATCGTTGACGAATCGTCGGCCGGAGACCTTGCCGAACTTCGGGACTGGGTGTCCGGCCAAGGCGGACGCCTCCTCATCCGGCCGGTCCGCAAGTCCGGCCGGGTCGGGGAGCACGACTCGTTGCGATTGGCAGCCGCTTACCGCGAAGTCTTCTTGGACAACTAGGAGAGGGAATCAAGGGGCACATGGCGCTGACTGCCACCGTTAAAGAGGAACTCGGCCGCCTCAAGGTCGAGACCGCCTGCTGCCGCAAGGCCGAGGTGGCCGTCACACTGCGTTTCGCGGGCGGCCTGCACATCATTGCGGGCAGGATCGTGGTGGAGGCCGAACTGGACACAGCGTTGGCCGCGAGGCGCCTGCGCCAGGCCGTGGCGGACTTGTACGGCAATCGTTCGGAGATCGTGTTGGTGTCCGGCGGCGCGCTCAAGCGGCACAACCGTTTCCACGTTCGTTTCGCCGACGATGGCGAGGGGCTGGCCCGGCAGACCGGCTTGCTTGACACCCGTGGCCGGCCGGTGCTCGGCCTGCCGCCGTCGATTGTGGGAGCCAGCCTGTGCGATGTGGAGGCGGCCTGGCGCGGGGCGTTCATAGCCCACGGGTCGCTGACGGAGCCTGGACGCTCTGGCGCCCTGGAGATCACCGCCCCCGGCCCGGAGGCGGCGCTGGCGCTGGTCGGGGCGGCGCGGCGGCTGGGCGTGGCGGCCAAGGCCCGCGACGTGCGCGGGGTGGACCGCGTGGTGGTGCGGGATGGCGACGCGATCAGGACCATCTTGACCCGGATGGGCGCGCATGAGACGGTCATGGCCTGGGAGGAGCGCCGGGTCAGGCGGGAGGTCATGGGCAACGCCCACCGGCTCGCCAATTTCGACGACGCCAATCTGCGCCGTTCTGTGCGCGCGGCGGTGGCCGCGGCCGCCAGGGTGGAGCGGGCGTTCGAAATCCTGGGGCCGGAGGTCCCGGAGCACCTCCGGCAAGCCGCGGAGCTGCGACTGGCCAACAAGGAGGTCTCGCTGGAAGACCTGGGCCAGTTGGCGGACCCGCCGCTGACCAAAGACGCGGTGGCGGGACGCATCCGTCGGCTCCTCGCCATGGCGGACAAACGCGCCATCGAGCTTGGCATACCGCTCACCGAAGCCGCCCTTCCGCCCGATCTATATGACATGTGACCTGATGATTCGCATGGGCCTCGCAGCAGGTGAACTTTGGGTCGAAAGTGCTGACCCCCTATGGGCCATAATGCTAGGGTCAGTTCTTGGCGCTGGCGGAAACTCCGTCGGCCAAGCGGCGGCAACCCCGCCGTATCAGACAAGGGCACGGCTCACCGCCTGCCGCAATCGCAAACCCGCGCCGGGAACCCGGCGCCACCCAAGGGGGCATTGAATAATGACAATTCGCGTTGGCATCAACGGTTTTGGCCGCATCGGCCGCAACTTCTACCGCGCCATCCTCGCCAGTGGTGCTGACATCCAGATTGTCGGCGTCAACGATCTCACCAGCCCGGCGGCTTTGGCCAACCTGGTCAAGTTCGACTCGGTGCTGGGCCGGCTGGACGAGGAGGTGTCATCCACTGACGACTCCATCACGGTCGGCTCGAGCACCTTCCGGGTGACCGCTGAGCGGGATCCCTCGAAGCTGCCGTGGGCCGAACTGGGCGCGGACATCGTGATCGAGTCGACGGGCTTCTTCACGGACGCCCTCAAGGCGAAGGCCCACATCGACGCTGGCGCCAAGAAGGTCATCATCTCGGCTCCGGCTAAGAACGAGGACGGCACCTTTGTGATCGGCGTCAACCAGCAGAACTACGACCCGGCCATCCACCACATCATCTCCAACGCGTCCTGCACCACGAACTGCCTGGCCCCGCTGGCCAAGGTGCTGAACGATTCGATCGGGATTGTGCGCGGCCTGATGACCACGATCCACGCGTACACGGGCGACCAGAACTTGCAGGACGGGCCGCACCGCGACCCGCGCCGCGCCCGCGCCGCGGCGGTCAACATTGTGCCGACCTCGACCGGCGCCGCCAAGGCGGTCGCCCTGGTCCTGCCGGAGCTGAAGGGCAAGCTGGACGGCTTCGCTTTGCGGGTGCCGGTCATCACCGGCTCGGCGACCGATCTGACGTTCACGGCGCCGAAGGCCGTCTCGGCGGAGGATGTCAACGCGGCGGTCAAGGCGGCATCGGAAACGGCGGCGCTGAAGGGCATCCTGAAGTACTCGACCGACCCGCTGGTGTCCACCGACATCGTCACCGACCCGGCGTCCTCGATCTTCGACTCCGGCCTGACCAAGGTGATCGAAGACCAGGTCAAGGTCGTGGCGTGGTATGACAACGAGTGGGGCTATTCCAACCGGCTCGTCGACCTGACCGTCTACGTGGGCGAGCGTCTCTAGGCAGAGGCCGGACCGCCTAAGCGCAAGGCGTCCGCTCGGACCCCAAAACTCCGGGCGGGCGCCTCGCCGTCTAGAGCACTAGGAGCTGATGAAAATGGCATTGAAGACGATTGACTCATTGGGCGATTTGGCTGGACGGCGGGTGCTGGTCCGGGCGGACCTGAACGTGCCGCTGGACGGCCAGCGGATCACGGACGACGGCCGGGTGCGCGCCTCGCTGCCGACCATCGAGCGCCTCGCGGGCGCCGGGGCCAAGGTGATTGTGATGGCGCACCTGGGACGGCCGAAGGGCGAGCCGGAGGCGAAGTACTCGCTGCAACCTGTGGCGGTGCGGCTGGCGGAGCTTCTGGGCAAGCCGGTCAAGTTCGCGGGGGACACGGTTGGGCCGCTGGCCGGCGCCGCCGTCGCGGAGGCTTCGGACGGCGACGTGGTGCTGTTGGAGAACGTCCGGTTCAACAAGGGGGAGACGTCGAAGGACGATGCCGAGCGGCGCGCTTTCGCCGAGCAGCTGGCCGCGCTCGGGGACGCCTTTGTGTCCGACGGGTTCGGCGTGGTGCACCGCAAGCAGGCGTCCGTCTACGACATCGCCCAAATCCTGCCAGCCGCGGCCGGTGGGCTGGTGCTGGCGGAAGTCGAGGCGCTGTCCAAGGCCACGGACAACCCGGCCCGCCCCTACGTGGTGGTGCTGGGCGGATCCAAGGTGTCCGACAAGCTGGGCGTGATCGGGAACCTGCTGTCCAAGGCCGACGCCCTGCTGATTGGCGGCGGCATGGTGTTCACGTTCCTGGCGGCCAAAGGCTACCCGGTGGGGGAGTCGCTGCTGGAAGAGGAGCAAATCGACACCGTCAAGGGCTACCTCGACCGGGCTTCGGCCGAAGGGGTGGACATTGTGTTGCCCACCGACATCGTGGTGGCGGACAAGTTCGACCGGGACGCGGCGCACTATGACGTGCCAGCCTCTGAGATCCCGGAGGGTTGGATGGGCCTGGACATTGGGCCGGATTCGCGCAAGGCGTTCGCCGCCCGGATCCGGGACGCCGCGACGATCGTCTGGAACGGCCCCATGGGAGTCTTCGAGTTCCCGGTGTTCGCGGACGGCACCAGGGACGTGGCGCAGGCCATGATCGACTCGGAGGGCTTCTCGGTGGTGGGCGGCGGCGACTCGGCCGCGGCTGTGCGCATCCTGGGACTGCCCGAATCCGGGTTCGGCCATATTTCGACCGGCGGCGGCGCGTCGCTGGAACTGTTGGAGGGCAAAGTGCTGCCCGGTATTGCCGTATTGGAGGCCTGAACCATGTCCCGCATCCCCTTGATGGCCGGCAACTGGAAGATGAACTTGGATCATCTCGAGGCCGCCGCGACCGTGCAGCGCCTCCACTGGGCGCTTCAAGACGCGAACTTCGACTACGACAAGGTTGAGGTGGCGGTTCTGCCGCCGTTCACCGACCTGAGGTCGGTCCAGACTGTCACCGACGCGGACAACATGTCTATCCGCTATGGCGCGCAGGACGTGTCAGTCCACACGGATGGCGCCTACACCGGCGAGATCTCGGCGCGCATGCTGGCGAAGCTGGGCTGCTCGTTCGTGGTGGTGGGCCACTCGGAGCGCCGGCAGTACCACGGCGAGACCGACCAAGAGGTCGGCGAGAAGGCGCTGGCCGCCTTGGGCGGCGGCATGGTGCCCATCATCTGCGTGGGCGAGGCGCTGGGAATCCGCAAGGCCGGGGAGCACGTCTCCTACACCTTGATGCAAATCGACGGGGTCTTCTCCGAGTTGGGACCCGAGTTGGCCACGGGTGCGGTGGTCGCCTACGAGCCGATCTGGGCGATCGGCACCGGGGAGGTCGCCACACCGGCGGACGCCCAAGAGGTGTGCGGCGCCATCCGCGAACGCCTGTCGGAGTTGTACGGGCGGGAGGCGGCCGAGGCGATCCGGGTTCTGTACGGCGGTTCCGTCAAGTCATCCAACGTCGCCGCCATCATGGCGCAGCCGGACATTGACGGCGGCTTGGTGGGCGGCGCCTCGCTGGACGCCGAGGAATTCGCCCGCATCTGCCGGTTCGGCGAGCACATAGCGTAGGATAAGCGGCCGTGACTGTAGTGACCATCGTTTGCCAGGTCATCCTGGTGTTGACGAGCGCCTTCCTGATCCTGTTGATTCTGATGCACAAGGGCAAGGGCGGGGGGCTGTCCGACATGTTCGGCGGCGGCTTCTCCTCCAACCTCGGCTCGTCCGGCGTGGCCGAGAAGAATCTGAATATGTTTACGGTCGTTGTGGGAATTGTTTGGATCACAATGGTGTTAGCTCTGGCGTTGATCCATAAGTTCACGTAGCCGCTGGGGCGCGGGTGACCGCGCCCGCGGCTGACGTAATCTTGCAAGTCTGAGAGGCGGAGCTATATGGCAGGCGGAAGTGCCATTCGGGGGTCGCGCGTGGGCGCCGGACCCATGGGTGAAGAAGAGCGGGGCGAGATCGCGCCCCGCGTGACGGTGTCCTATTGGTGCGCCAACGGGCACGAGACTCGGCCGAGCTTCGTGGACGACCCGGGCACCACGGTGCCAGCGGAATGGGATTGCCCTCGCTGCGGCCTGCCGGCCGGAGTTGACGCGCTCAACCCGCCGGCGCCCCCGCGCAACGAGCCCTACAAGACGCACCTGGCGTACGTCAAAGAACGCCGTTCGGAGGCGGACGGCGCCCAGTTGCTGGAAGAGGCCCTGGCCTCGCTCCGCGCGCGGCGCGGCGAGGCGGAGGCGGCGGCCGCGTGACCCTGCGCCGCTGACTCAACGCCCTGAGGCCGCTGGGGGGCGAGCAGACGGCATCGGCGGGCTGGTAGAGTGGGCGGCTGGTGTGCCCAAGACGGGTGCCCTGGGGCCTTAGCCATTGTGTCGGCCCCACGCTCAACCACAGCGGTTGGGCGCGTTTCGGAACAACACGAACAGGAGTTGCCACGCGATGACCTCAGTGCGTCGCGCGCGCCGTCAGGTGCGCGAATCCCGGGCCCTTGGGCTGGCCCTCACCCCGAAAGCCGTCAAGTACTTCGACCGACGGCCCTATCCGCCCGGCGAGCACGGGCGCGGGCGGCGGCGGACCGAGTCCGACTACGCGATCCGGCTGCGGGAGAAGCAGCGCCTGCGGGCCCAGTACGGGCTGCGGGAGAAGCAGATCGTGCGCGCGTTCCAAGACGCCCGCAAACAGCCGGGCCTGACCGGCGAGGCGCTGGTGGAGTTGCTGGAGGTGCGGCTTGACTCGTTGGTGCTGCGGTCGGGGTTCGCGCGGACCATCTTCCAGGCTCGGCAAACCGTTGTGCACCGGCACGTCCTGGTGGACGGCAAACTGGTGGACCGCCCGTCGTTCAGGGTCAAGCCGGGCCAGATCATCATGATCAAGCCAAAGTCGCAGACGCTGGTGCCGTTCCAGGTGGCCGCCGCCGGCGCCCACCGCGACGCGCAGGTCTGGCAGATCCCCGAATACCTGGACGTCAATCTGGAGCGGCTGCGCGCGCAGTTGGTGCGGGCGCCGAAACGCGCCGAAGTGCCCATCACCTGCGACGTGCAGCTGGTCGTGGAGCACTACTCCCGCTGACCGCCGCCTGGCCGGTGGTTCCGCCAAGAAGGAGGCCGTAATGACTTTGGGCGAAGTCGCCGGACTGATCGCGGCGCTCGCGTTCGTGGCGCTGGTGGGCTTGCTGGCCGTGCCGGTGCTGAGGTTGGGGCGGGTCTTCCAAGAGGCGACCCGGTCCGTCAAGGAGCTGACGGACCACACGCTGCCAATCCTGGACCAGGCCGCCACGACGGTGGCGGAGACAAACGCGCAGTTGGAGAAGGTGGACACCATCACGTCCGCCGCGGCGGACGTGTCGCAGAACGTGTCCGCGCTGACCGCGCTGTTCGCTGCCACGGTGGGCGGACCGCTGATCAAAGTGGCCGCGTTCACCTACGGCGTCCGCACAACGGTTGCCGGCCATGCGCCCAAGAAGAGCCGCCGCGCCAAGCACCGCCGGGGGGGCGGAGCCGCCGAGCCGGGGGATGGTTAGGGTGCGCCGGGTCTTTTGGACGGGCGCCGTGCTGACCCTGGGCGTGGGCACCGGCCTCGGGCTCGCGTTTTGGGCCTACCGGCGGTTCGACGCCGCCAAGCGGGCCGTTTCTCCGGAGGGGATCGCCGCGCGGTTTGACGACGCATTGGCCACGGTGGGCCAAATGGCCGGCGAGATCCGCGAGGCCGCCGCCGCCCGCGAGGCCGAATTGCGCCGCACGCTGCTCAAATCCGACTAGCCGCCAAGGAGACGCCTGCAATGCGCACTTCGGAAATCCGCAACCGCTTCCTCGCCTACTTCGAGAATCGGGGACACACGGCGGTCCCGTCCGCCTCTCTGATCAGCGAGGACCCGTCCCTGCTGTTCACGGTGGCGGGCATGGTCCCGTTCATCCCCTACATGTTGGGACAGGTGCCCGCGCCGTGGCCCAGGGCCGCCTCAGTCCAGAAATGCCTCCGCACGGGCGACATCGACGAGGTCGGGAAGACCACCCGCCACGGCACGTTCTTCCAAATGAACGGGAACTTCTCGTTTGGGGACTACTTCAAGGAGGGAGCTATCGCGCACGCCTGGGAGCTGGTCACCGGGCCGCAGGCGGACGGCTTCCTGGGGTTCGACCCGGACGCGATCTGGGTGACGGTCTTCCATGAGGACGACGAGGCGGCGGCCCTGTGGCGGAGCGTGGCCGGATTGCCGCCGGAGCGCATCCAGCGGCGGGGCATGAAGGACAACTTCTGGTCCACCGGCCAGCCGGGGCCGGCCGGCCCCTGCTCCGAGATCTATGTGGACCGGGGGCCTCAGTTCGGTCCCGACGGCGGCCCCGTCGTGGACGAGGACCGGTTCCTGGAGATCTGGAACCTGGTCTTCATGGAGTTCGAGCGCGGCGCCGGCGGCGCGAAGAGTGACTATCCGCTGCTGGGGGAGTTGGAGCAGAAGAACATCGACACCGGCATGGGTTTGGAGCGGGTCGCCTACCTGCTCCAGGACGTGGCCAACCTGTATGAGATCGACGAGGTGGTGCCGGTCATCCGCCGCACCGAGGAACTGACGGAACGCTCCTACGGCGCGGACCACGAGGCGGACGTACGGATGCGGGTAATCGCCGACCACGTCCGCTCTGGCCTGATGGTGATCGCCGACGGGGTGACCCCCTCAAACGAGGGCCGGGGCTACGTGCTGCGGCGGCTGCTGCGGCGAGTGGTCCGGTCGATGCGCCTATTGGGCGTCGAGGAGCCGGTTTTCCCCGAGTTGTTCGAGGTCTCCAAGGACGCCATGAAGTCCTCCTACCCGGAGTTGGAGCGGGACTGGGCGCGCATTTCCGGCACCGCGTATAGCGAGGAGGAGTCTTTCCTGCGCACGCTGGCGGGCGGGTCCACCATCTTAGATGTGGCGATCGACCGCACCAAGGCGGCCGGCCGGCCGGCCTTGTCCGGCCAGGACGCCTTCCAGTTGCATGACACCTACGGCTTCCCCATCGACTTGACCCTGGAGATCGCGGCCGAACAGGGTTTGGCGGTGGACCAGGAGGCGTTCCGCGCCTTGATGCGCGAACAGAAGGAACGGGCGCGGGCGGACGCGGTCGCCAAGAAGACGGGTCACGCCGACACCTCCCTCTACCAGGAGCTGGCCGCCCAAGTCGGCCTGACAGACTTCACCGGCTATGCCGAATACGAGTCGCGCGGCCGGGTCTTGGCGCTGATTCAGGACGGCCAGGGCATCCCGCTGGCGCAGGCACCCGCCAACGTGGAGCTGATCCTGGACGCCACGCCGTTCTACGCGGAGGCGGGCGGTCAATTGGCGGACCAGGGCACCATCGAGTTCGACTCGGGCGCGGTGTTCGAGGTGGACGACGTGCAACGGCCCATCAAGGGCCTCTCGGTCCACCGGGGCCGCCTGATCGAAGGCCGCCTGGCGGCCGGCGACCAGGGCCTGGGCCGGATCGACGTGGAACGCCGCAAGGCGATCTCCCGCGCCCACACCGCCACGCACATGGTCCACAAGTCGCTTCGCGAGCACCTTGGCTCCACCGCCACCCAGGCGGGTTCGGAGAACGCGCCCTCGCGGCTCCGGTTCGACTTCCGGTACGGGTCGGGGGTCCCGCAGTCGGTCTTGGGGGAGATCGAGGAGCGGGTCAACACCATGCTGGCGGAGGACCTCGAGGTCACGGAAGAGTTGATGGACCTGGACAAGGCCCGGGAACTGGGCGCCATGGCGCTGTTCGGGGAGAAATACGGCCGGATTGTCCGCGTCGTGTCGATTGGCGGCGACTGGTCGCGCGAGTTGTGCGCCGGCACGCACATGCGCCGCTCTGGCGAATTGGGCCGCGTGTCCGTGTTGGGGGAGGCGTCGATCGGCTCGGGGGTGCGCCGCGTCGAGGCCCTGGTCGCGGATGGCGCCTACGCGCATCAGGCCAAAGAGCACCTCCTGGTCTCACAGCTAACCGACGTGTTGAAGGTCCGGCCAGACGAGTTGGTTGACCGAGTGGGCTCGCTGGTCGCCAAGCTGAAGGAGGCGGACAAGGCTCTGGCGGCAATGCGGTCAGCCCAGTTGGGCGCCCAGGCCCCGGCTTTGGCCGCGTCGGCGCGCTCGGTCGCCGGAGTGCGCCTGGTGACGGCCACCCTGGACGGCGCCAGCGGCGACGACCTGCGGGGCCTGGCTCTGGACGTGCGCTCCCGCCTGGGGGAGTCCGAACCGGTTGTGGTCGCCCTGGGTTCCAAGGACGCGGACAGCGGCCGCGGGGTTTTGGCCGTGGCGGTGAACGATGCCGCTCAGTCCGCCGGTCACAAAGCCGGCGTCTTGGTGGGGTTGGCTTCCAAGGTGTTGGGTGGCGGCGGGGGCGGCAAGCCGGCGTTGGCCCAGGGCGGCGGCGCGGACGGCTCCAAGCTGGACCAGGCCTGGGCGGCCATCGCCGGCGCGCTGTGACCGGGCCGAGCGGCCCCTGGCTCGGGGTGGACCTGGGCCAGGTCCGGGTCGGCCTGGCCAAATCCGACCCCGGCCTGGTGTTGGCCATGCCCCTGGCCACTCTGCAACGGGCAGGCCGCTCGGTCGAAGCTCTGGCGGACCACCTGGCCCGTGTGGCGCGGGAGGAGAACGCCCGCCGCGTGGTAGTCGGCTGGCCCCTCAACATGGACGGCACGATTGGCCCCAAAGCGGCCGAGGCGGGCGAACTGGCGGCGGCGCTGAAGGCGAAGGGAGTCGAAACGGCCCTCCAAGACGAGCGGCGCACCACCAGCCAGGCGAGCGCCCAACTGCGGGAGGCAGGCCGGGACGCCAAAAGCCAACGCGCTGTGATAGACCAGGCGGCGGCCACTTTGATCCTCCAGTCGGCGCTGGACACGCGCCAACCACTCGGCCCGCTTGAACCGCTTGAGCCGCTTTAGCCACGGTGCCTGGTAGGGTCGCGGGGTGAAGCTTGCCGAGCCAGTCGAATCCCTGGGCGACCCGCGGGCGCAGCGGATCGCCGATGTGGCCAAACCCTCGCATTCGAACACGAAAGTGGCGTTGATCGAGGACGAGGAGCCGCTTGTCAACGCCCTGGCGGCTGGGGTGGAGTTTGTCGAGGTCTACCATGAACGGGGCCATGCCGTCCCGTCCGCGCTGGCACAGGCCCTTGAAGACGCGTCCGTCCCGGTCGCGGCGGTTGACGGCGCGCTCCTGACCCGCGTCTTCAGGACCGACAAACGACCACGGTGGTTCGGGGTCGCCAAGGTGCCGCGTCCGGCCTGGCTGGAGGACCTGGAGGACCGAGCGGGCGACATCGTGATCCTGGACGGTGTGCGGATCGTGGGGAACATCGGGGCGATCATTCGGACGGCAACCGCCTTCAACGCGGCGGGGATTGTCCTGATCGACTCTGGCCTGAGCACCATTGCGGACCGAAGGCTCCTCCGCGCCAGTCGCGGCTACGTGTTTTCGCTGCCCGTTGTCCTGGCGCAGGCCGACGAGTTGGCCCGCTTCCTAGACGACCAGCGAATCCGGGTCGCCGTGCTTGACGCCGGCGCCCCAACCAGCCTTGAGGAACTGGCAGGCGAGCCTGAACGGCGAGCTCTGGTATTCGGGAGCGAGCGCACCGGCCCGTCGGCGCGCTTCCGGCCCGGCGGCGTGGGTCGGGAACCCCTGCCCCTCGCAGCGTCCATCCCCATGCCGGGGCCGGTCGAGTCGCTCAACGTTTCGGTCGCGGTCGCGGTCACGCTTTACGCGTTGACGTCCCCGAAACGGGGCCTGGACGTGTCGGATTCGTGAGGGTTCGCACTGGCCAGCGCGTCAGTGGAGGCAAGGCAAGGTCACAAAACGGTAAGCTTCTCTCCCGTGAGCGACCAGTGGACTCCTTTCGGACCCGACAAGGCCCCTCCGCCGCCCGCGCAGCCGAGCTTCCCTCCCCAGGGCCCGTTTACGCCGGAGCAAGGCGAGCCCGAGTTCCTCGAGCCGGACCGGTACCAGCCTGAGCAGTTCGAGCCGCAGCAGTACCAGCCCGAGCAGTTCCAGCCGGGCCAGTACCAGCGCGAGCAGTACGAACCCGAGCAGTACCAGCCAGAGCAGTACGCACCCGAGCAGTACCAACCGGGCCAGTTCCAGCCGGAGCAGTACGAGCCCGGGCAGTACGAACCCGAGCAGTACGCACCCGAGCAATACCAGCCTGAACAGTACGAACCTGAACAGTACGAACCTGAACAGTACGAGCCCGAGCAGCTCCAGTCCGAGTACTACGAACTGGAGCAGTATGAACCGACCCCGGAGCCGAGCGGGGCCGCGGTCTCCCGCCGCGCCCTGCGCGAGGCGGAGGCCGCCCAGGCCGAAGCCGTCAAGGAGACCAGGCAGGCGAGTAGGCGCGGGCCGATCACGGCCGTGATGATGATTGTGCTGGTGGTCGCGGTGGGCACCGTGGGATTTGTTGTCGGCAAGCCGATGATTGAGCGGCTGACGCAGCCGAAGCCGACCACGGTCACGGACTATCCGGGCCCGGGCGCGGGCGCGACCACCATCACCATTGACCAAGGCGATCCGGGCAGCACGATCGCCCAGAAGTTGGTCGACGCGGGCGTGATCGCCACCACCGGAGCTTTCATCCAAGCCTGGAACAAGGCCGGGGACACGGCCGCGTCTATCCAACCGGGCACGTACGCGCTGTTTGAGAAGATGAGCGCGGCCGACGCGCTGGCCGCGCTGCTCGACCCGGCCAACCGGAACGCGATCGTCTTCACCGTGCCGGAGGGCAAGCGCGCCGGCCAGGTGTACCAGATCATCGGGTTGGCGATGGCGCGAGCCGATTTGGGCGCCGATGCCGACCAGGCGGCCCTCGATCAAAAGGCCAGCGAGGACGCCCAACTAGTCGAGCAGGCGGCCGCGGACCAGGCCGGGATCGGCCTGCCGCCGGAGGCGGGCGGGCTGGTGGAGGGGTGGCTCTTCCCGGAGACCTACAGCTTCAACATTGGCACCACGCCCACTGAGATGCTGGCCAAGATGGTGTCTCAGACCGTCGCCGTGCTGGAGGACCTGAAGGCGCCCAGGGAAAACTGGGCGAAGATCCTCACCATCGGGTCGCTGGTGGAGAAGGAGTCCAAGCTCTCTGACGACCGCCCGAAGACGGCCCGCGTCATCTATAACCGCCTCGACGTGGGCATGAGGCTCCAGCTTGATTCGACCGTGGTCTACGGCGTGGGGCGCTTTGACGACAAGGTTGCCACCAGCCAGGCCGAACGCGACGACCCGAACCCCTTCAACACCTATGTGGTGCCGGCCCTGCCTGCGGGCCCGATCTGCAATCCCGGCCTGGAGGCAATCGAGGCGGCGATAAATCCCGCCCCCGGAGCCTGGATCTACTTCTGCGCTTGGAACCTGGAGACTGGCGAGACGATCTTCTCTGAAACCCTGGAAGGCCAGCAGAGGTGCATTGACAAGTGGCACGCCTGGGAAGCGGAACAGGCCGGATGACGAACCGCGCGGCGGTGCTCGGCAGCCCGATCAGCCACTCGCTTTCGCCGGCGCTGCACCAGGCCGGCTATGCGGCCCTGGGGCTGACCGACTGGATCTACGAGACGGTCGAAATGACGGAGTCCGGTCTGGGGCCGTGGCTCGCCGGCCTGGGCCCGGAATGGAGGGGTTTGTCCTTGACCATGCCCCTGAAGCGGACCGCGCTGGGGTTGGTTGACCACGTGCAGCCCCTGGCGAAGATGGTGGGCGGCGCGAACACCGTGCTGTTCAATCAGGCTGGAACTGTGGGCGCGAACACCGACGTGCACGGCATGGTCGCCGCCGTCCGCGAAGCCCGGCCGGACGGGGCGTTTCGTTCCGCGAGCGTGATCGGGGGCGGCGCGACCGCGGCGGCGGCCCTTGCGGCGCTGGCCGAATTGGCGCTCAGGCGGCCCCGCGTCTACATCCGTTCGGTTGCCCGTTCGCAGCCCACTCTTGCGGCCGCGGGCCGCCTGGGCGTGGAGCCGGAATTGCGGAAGCTTCGCCCGGAGCAGCCGCCGCCGGACTGGCCGGCGGACTTGACCATCTGCACTCTGCCGCCGCACGCCGCCGACCCGCTGGCCGAAGGCCTGGGCGAGGCGCTGGTCCCGTCCGGCGCCCTGCTGCTGGACGTGGCGTACAGCCCGTGGCCCTCGGCGTTGGCGGACGCTTGGGCCAGGGCGGGCGGGAAAGTCGTCTCCGGCAAGGCCATGCTGCTGCATCAGGCCGCCGCGCAGTTCCAAATGATGACCGGCCACGCCGCGCCCCTCGCCCAGATGCGTGCGGCGATCGCCTGAACCGGAGACAATGAATCCATGCTGCGTTGGTTGACGGCCGGAGAATCGCACGGTCCTGCGGTCTTGGGCGTGCTGGACGGCATCCCGGCCGGGGTGGAGGTGGCGCCCCGGGACGTGGCGCGGGCGCTGGCCCGGCGGCGGGCGGGGCACGGTCGCGGCGCCAGAATGGGCTTCGAAGCCGACCAGGTGGAAATCCAGGGCGGGATTTGGCGTGGGAAGACCACCGGCGGCCCGGTCGCCATCGCCGTGGCCAATTCGGAATGGCCCAAGTGGCGGGAGGTCATGTCGCCGGAGCCGGGTCCGCCGCCGGACACGGCCCGGGCCGCCAAGCTGACCCGACCCCGGCCCGGCCACGCCGACTTGGCGGGCATGGTCAAGTACGGGCAGGATGACGCCCGCGCCATTTTGGAGCGATCCTCCGCCCGTGAGACGGCCGCGCGGGTGGCTCTGGGGGCGGTCGCGGCGGCTTTCCTAGACCAGGCTCTGGGGATCCAGATTGTCAGCCACGTGGTGGCGCTTGGCGGGGTGGTGTCGAACGGCCCCGCCCCCAGACCGGATCAAGCCGCCGCCGTTGACGCCAGCCCGGTCCGCACCCTGGACGCGGCGGCCGAACGGGCGATGGTGGACCGGATCGACCAGGCGAAGCAGGCGGGCGACACCCTAGGCGGGGTGGTCGAGGTGATCGCCTACGGCGCGCCGGTGGGGTTGGGCTCCCACGTTCAGGCGGACCGGCGCCTGGACGCGGCGCTGGCGGGCGCGCTGATGGGCGTCCAGGCGATCAAGGCCGTGGAGATCGGCCTGGGTTTGGCGGCCGCGAGCCAACCGGGCTCGGCGGTGCACGACCAAATCACGCGCGAAGACGGCCGCGTCACCCGTGTGACCAACAATGCGGGCGGGATTGAGGGCGGCGTCTCCAACGGTGAGCCGATTGTCTTGCGCGCGGCCATGAAGCCCATCCCGACGGTGCCCCGCGCGCTCGCCACGATCGACACTCAAACGGGCGAGGCCGTCCCGGCCCACCACCAGCGTTCGGACACAACGGCGGTCCCGGCGGCGGCGGTGGTCGCCGAGGCGATGACCGCGTTGGTGCTGGCCCAGGCGGCCCTGGACAAGTTTGGCGGCGACTGCCTGGCCGAGGTCCGCCGCAACGTGGCGGGCTACCTGGCCGCCGTCCCGGAGTTTTGGAGGTGAGCGCGCTGGTGATGATAGGACCGCCGGGCGCTGGCAAGACCACCATCGGAAGGCACCTGGCCGGCCGCCTCAAAGTCGCGTTCGTGGACACGGACGAGGCGGTTGAGGCCCAGGCGGGACAGCCGGTCAGCGAGATCTTTGTGCGCCAGGGCGAGCCCGCGTTCCGCTCCATGGAGCGCGAGGCGGTCGCCGCGGCGCTGGCCCAAGCGGACCAGGCCCCCATGGTCATAGCGCTGGGCGGCGGCGCGCCTCTCGACCCCGCCACGGCGCGCGCCCTGGAGGGGGCCACGGTGGTCTTCCTCGACGTGTCTGACGCGCTGGCCATCCGGCGCGTTGGCCTGAGCGCGGCCCGGCCATTGCTGGCCGGATCGCCCCGGAAGGCCTGGCGGGAATTGATGGCGCAGCGCCGACCGGTCTATGAGGGCCTGGCCGATGTCATAATTCAAGTGGACGGTCTCAGCCCACAGGACGCCGCTGGACGGATCGCCGCGTTAGTGATGGAAGGGGAGCGATGAGTCCGTCGCAAATCACAGTCGAGGTCGACCAGCCTTACGAGGTCGCGGTGGGGCACGGACTGCTGGCCAGGCTGGCGGAATACCTGCCGAAAACAGCCGGACGTTTGATGATCCTGTTCGACCCGGCGGTGGCCGGACCAATTCCGGCCCTGGTCGACGAGTTGCGCAAGGACGGCTTCGAGGTCCACCTGTTGGCGGTGCCCAGCGGCGAGGAGGCCAAGACCATCGCGGTCGCGGCGGCGGTCTGGCAGCGGTTGGGCGAGGCCGCCTTCACCAGAACCGACGCGATTGTCGGAATTGGGGGAGGTTCCACCACGGACGTCGCCGGGTTCGTCGCGGCCACATGGCTGCGCGGCGTGCCGGTGCTTCAGGTCCCCACCACCCTGCTGGCCATGGTGGACGCCGCCATTGGCGGCAAGACCGGCATCAACACGGACGAGGGCAAGAACCTGGTGGGCGCCTTCCACCAGCCCGCAGCCGTGATCTGCGACCAGCAGTTGTTGGACACCTTGCCGACCGAGGAGATCGTCTCCGGCATGGCTGAGGTCATCAAGTCCGGCCTGGTGGCGGACCCCGGCATTTTGGACGTGGTCTGGTCGGGTCCGCAGGAGACCCTGAAGCCGGCGAGCCCCTTGCTGACGGAGCTCATCCGCCGGGCCGTGGCGGTCAAGGCGGAAGTTGTCGCGGAGGACCCCGCCGAATCCGGCCGCCGCACCATCCTCAACTACGGCCACACCTTTGGGCACGCCATTGAACAGGTCGAGCATTTCCGCTGGCGCCACGGCGACGCGGTCGCGGTCGGGATGGTTTACGCCGCCGAGGTCGCCGTGCGGGCCGGATTGATGGATCCGTCCCTCCTTGGCTTGCACCGCGAGCTGCTGACCGCCGTGGGCCTGCCGATCGCCTACAACTCCGGACGTTGGGCGCAGTTGTGGCCCGCCATGCGGCGCGACAAGAAGAACCGCGGCAAGACCCGCCGCATGGTCCTGTTGGAGGACGTGGGCCGTCCCGTGGTGGTCCGGGGGATTCCGGAGGACTTGCTGGAGGAGGCCTACCAGGCGATCTCGGCGGTGCCGGGGGCCGCCCCGTATCCGGTCAAGACGGCTCCCGATTACTCGCTGGAGAACCCGTACGGCACGCCCACGTATGTGCCCCCGGTGGATGAGGACCTCGCGACCCCAGCCGGCGGTTCCCAAGGCGCCGCCACATGAGCGTGGACCAGGCCTCGTCCGCCCGCCCCGTCTTGGTCCTGAACGGCCCCAATCTGGGCCGCTTGGGTGCCCGCGAGCCGGAGGTGTACGGCAGGCTCAGCCTGGATGATCTGCGGCGGGCCTGCGCCGGATGGGGCCGCGAGCTGAACCTGGTGGTGGCCGTGCGCCAAACCGACGACGAGGCGGAACTGATCGGCTGGCTCCACGCCGCGGCGGACCACCAGACGCCGGTGGTCCTCAACCCGGCGGCGTTCACCCACTATTCGTACGGCTTGCGGGACGCGGTCGCGCAAGTCCCCCTGGTCATTGAGGTGCATTTGTCGAATCCGGCGGCCCGTGAGCGCTTCCGCGCCACCTCCGTGATCTCGGGTGTGGCCAAAGGCACAATCGCGGGCTTCGGCTTCGACTCCTACTACTTGGCGTTGGCCGCGTTGGCCCGCCTGGCGGCGGCCTCCGCGTAGAGGAACTCGACCTCCTCCGCGAAGTCCGCGAGCACCAAGGACCGTTTGACCTTCAGCGACGGCGTCAGGTAGCCGTTCTCCTCGGTGAAGTCCACCCCCAGAATCCGAAACTCGCGGATTGACTCCGCCCTGGAGACGGCCTGGTTGGTCCGGGCGACCGCGCGGGCCAGGGAGGCCCGGATATCCGGGTCGATCCGGGCCTGCTCAATGGTCAGCGGGGACTTGCCGTGGCTGGCCAACCAGCCGGGGATCATCTCCTCGTCCAACGTGATGAGCGCGGCGATGAAGGGGCGCTGGTCGCCCACCACGACGACTTGCGAGACCAGGGGGTGGCCCCGCAAGCGGTCTTCGAGGGTCGCGGGCACCACGTTCTTGCCGCTGGCCGTGACGATCAATTCCTTGCGTCGGCCGGTGATGGTCAGGTAGCCGTTCTCGTCCAGCGAGCCGATGTCCCCCGTGTGGAACCAGCCGTCCGCGAGCGCGGCGGCGGTGGCGTCTGGATCGTTCCGGTAGCCCCGGAAAATGTGGAAGCCTTTGGACAGGATCTCGCCGTCCTCGGCGACCGCCACCGTCTGGCCGGGCAGCGGCGGCCCCACGGTGCCGATCTTGTTGACCTTTTGGCGGTTGACCGCGGTGGGCGCGGAGGTCTCGGTCAGCCCGTAGCCCTCGTAGACGGTCAGGCCAATGCCCCGGAAGAAGTGTCCCAGGCGTTCCCCCAGGGGGGCGCCGCCGGACACGGCGTACAGCAACTGGCCGCCCATCATCTTGGTGAGCTTGCGGAAGACCAGTTGTTTGGCGATCGCGTACTGGACACGCCGGGCGGGCGTGAAGCCGCCGCGGGAGTCCCGCTCCCGCGAGGAGACGATCGCCACTTTGGCGGCCCAGCGGAACAGCTTCAGCTTGACGCCGCCGCCGGTGGAGGCCTCGGCGGCGTTGTAAACCTTCTCCAGCACCCGGGGGACCACCAGGAGAAAGGTGGGCCGGAAGGAGGAGAAGTCCTTGATCAAGGTCTTGGTGTCCGGGGAGTAGGCCACGATCGATCCGGCGAATAGGGCGATCACGTTGATGACGCGGGCGAAGACGTGGGCCAACGGGAGGAAGAGGATGGTTCGGGAGCCAGGATGGCAGATCCAGTCCAGCGCGGCGGAGGCGTTGCGGGCGGCGGTGGTGAAGTTGAGGTGGGTCAGTTCAACCCCTTTGGGCCGCCCCGTCGTCCCGGAGGTGTAAATCAAGGCGGCCAGGTCGTCTCCCCTGACGGCCTCGCGGCGCCCGGCCAAGACGGCATCGGACACCGTCTGGCCCTTTTCCACCAAAGCCGGGATGGCGGCATCGTCCAAAATCCAGAGCGGACCCTGGTAGACGGCGCGGACGATCTCCGCGTGGTCGGCGGTCTCGCAAACGACGGCGGCCAAACCGCCGTCCTCGACGATCCATCGGGCCTGGTCGGCGGACGAGGTCTCGTAGATGGGCACCCCCGCGGCCCCTATGAACCACAAGGCGTAGTCGAACTGGGTCCACTCGGCCGATGTGCGGGCCATGATCCCGACCCGGTCGCCGTGGCCAATGCCGGCGGCGATCAGCCCCTTGGCGAGGGCCTCGACGGAGCCGAGGAAATCGTGGACCGACATGGGCGCCCAACCGTCCCCGTCCCGCACCTCTATGATGGGCGCTGCGGGGTCGCGGTCGCGGCGTTCCAGAAGGAGATCGGCGATCGACTCGTCGGGATTTGGGGGGGCCAAGACGGGCGTTGATGAAACCTTCACGCCCCGGACCCTAGCCGTTCGCGAGCACCCTACGCACCCGTAGGCCCTTGGACAGTAAGATATCCGGGGCCAATCACAGCAACAACGACGGAGAGATTTGTGGCAACCACCAATGACTTGAAGAACGGCCTTGTGCTGAACTTGGACGGGCAACTCTGGACCGTGGTGGAGTTCCAGCACGTCAAGCCCGGCAAAGGCGGCGCTTTTGTGCGCACCAAGCTGAAGAACGTCCTGACCGGCAAGGTGATCGACAGGACCTTCAACGCCGGCCTGAAGGTTGACACGGCGACCGTGGACAAGAGCGACATGCAATACCTTTACCGCGACGGCGACGCGTTCGTGTTCATGGACAAGGACACCTACGACCAGCTCAACGTGGCGGAGTCGACCGTGGGGGACGCGGCGCATTTCCTGTTGGAGGGCCAAGACGCCCTTGTCGCGACCCATGACGGCGACCCGCTTTACGTGGAACTACCCGCGGCGGTCGTGTTGGAGATCACGTACACCGAGCCCGGACTGCAGGGCGACCGGTCCACCGGCGGCACCAAGCCCGCCACTTTGGAGACCGGTTACGTCATCCAGGTGCCGCTGTTCATTGAGCAGGGCACCCGCGTCAAGGTCGACACCCGCACGGGCGAGTACCTCAGCCGAGTCAACGAGTGAGCGGGCCGTCCGGCTCGGCTTCGCGTTCGGCGGCGCGGCGGCGCGCCGTTTTGTTGGTTTTCGAGGCCTTCCAGCGGGGGGCGGGCCTGCCGGAGCTGTTGGCGGACCGTGTCGCGCTTGGCGCCTCTGATTGGGGTTCGGAATTGCCCGATGCCGCCGCGCCCGCCCCGTACACCGTCCAGCTGGTCGAGGGGGTGGCCGCCCATCAGGAGGAGATCTCCGAGTGGCTGGACACCTACGCCCAGCGCTGGCCGCAATCCCGCATGCCGGCGGTGGACCGCGCCATCTTGTATGTGGGCGCCTACGAGGTGGTCTTCGAGGACGACGTCCCGGACCAGGTGGTCCTCAAGTCCGCGGCGGACCTGGCCGCCAAGCTATCCACGGCCAAATCGGCCGACTTCGTCTCCGGCCTGCTGGGCCGCCTCTCCAAGATCAAGGCCACCCTGCGCTAGCGGCGGCGGCCGGGGAGCCAGGCGAACATGGTCTTGAGGCCGTCCGGGAAGTTCAGGATGGTGACGCCGAACAGGACCACGACCATTCCCAGGACCATGATCCAGTCGGGGCGTTCTTGGTAGAGGAGCCAGCCCCAGATACCGGCGCAGACCGGGTCGATCGAGGCCAGGATGGAGGCCTTCCCGGTTTCCATGTAGTTCATGGCGTACGTGAACGCCAGGTACGGGAGGACGGACGCGAACAGGGCGTGCGTCACCAGCCAAGCCGTGACCGGGCCTGGCGCCTGGGCCAGGCTGCCTGCGATCCGCCCGAAGTCGGCGAACGGGGCGGTCAGCACGGCCCCGAAGACAAAGCTGTACAGGGAAATGGTGACCGATGAATAGCCCAGGTTGATGCCGACCCGGGTCATGATTCCGTAGAGCGCCCAGCCCAACCCGCCCGCCAGACCGACAACCAGGCCGAGAGCGGAGAACGGCGGGCCAGACGAGCCGGGGCCGGCTGTGCCAGAACCGATGATTCCGCTGGTCAGGACCGTGCCGCCGAAGACGATCACCAGGGCCTGGAGTTTGACCGCCGTGATCGGCTCCTTGAACAATCCCCTGGCCACGAACACCACGAAGACCGGCGCGGTCGCCAGCAGGATGGAGGCCAGAGCCAACGAGTTCATCATGATCGACAGGCTGTAGAACAGGTTGAGCATGACCGCGCTGGCCAGGCCGCCCAACACGAAGCACCACAGGTCGCGGGGCCGCACTCGGAAGTAGCGTGTCTTCCCGGCCGCCGCCAGTGCCAGAATCATCATCAGCGCGGCCACGGCCATGCGGACGAACACGATCGTCATGGCGCCGTAGCCGTAGCGGTCGAGGGCCCGCACAAAGACGCCGATCGAGCCCCACATGCACCCGGCCGCCAGCACTGAGACAACGGCGACGGCGCTCCTGCGCGGGGGAGCCATGGGGGAGTTCATGCTCAGATCCTTCGCGGTCGGCTGACGCGCGCGAGCGCGCGCGCTTCCAAGCCCCGCAACATGATAGGCCCGGCGCATCGGCGCGGCTAGGGGCCCTTTTGGGGGGGGTGTGAGTCTCTTTTGTGTTGCTTTGGCGTTTGGGCTTGTCCGCGGCGTAGTCTGGGATAGAACATATCCCAGAGTGTGGAGGGGAGCCCATGACGCGCTTCGAGGACCAGACA